>NZ_JBHWVO010000005.1:220580-419654 GCF_042736635.1 Streptomyces sp. NPDC060035 | reverse complement strand
GGCCCCGGACCGTCGACCGGTCCGGGGCAGCCCCTTCTGCATGCTCAGGCGCTAGGCGCCCTTACGCTTCCTTCGTCAGGTTCGGGCCGGCGCCACCAGCCGCCTGCTCGATCGGCGGGACGTCGGGCAGTGCCGACTTCTCCTCGCCGCGGAACGAGAACTTCTTCTCGTCCCCCTCGCCCTCCGTGTCCACGACCACGATGTGACCGGGGCGCAGCTCACCGAAGAGGATCTTCTCGGAGAGGATGTCCTCGATCTCGCGCTGGATCGTCCGGCGCAGCGGCCGGGCACCCATCACGGGGTCGTAGCCCTTCTTCGCCAGCAGCGACTTGGCGTTCGGGCTGAGCTCGAGGCCCATGTCGCGGTCCTTGAGGCGCTCATCCACCTTGTCGACCATGAGGTCGACGATCTGGATGATGTCTTCCTCGGTGAGCTGGTGGAAGACGACCGTGTCATCGACACGGTTGAGGAACTCGGGCCTGAAGTGCTGCTTGAGCTCTTCGTTGACCTTGACCTTCATCCGCTCGTAGTTCGTCTTCACATCGCCCTGGGCGGCGAAGCCCAGGTTGAAGCCCTTGGAGATGTCCCGGGTCCCGAGGTTGGTCGTCATGATGATGACCGTGTTCTTGAAGTCCACGACCCGGCCCTGGGAGTCGGTCAGACGACCGTCTTCCAGAATCTGGAGCAGGGAATTGAAGATATCGGGGTGGGCCTTCTCGACCTCGTCGAAGAGGACGACGGAGAACGGCTTGCGGCGCACCTTCTCGGTGAGCTGGCCGCCCTCCTCGTAGCCCACGTAACCGGGGGGCGAACCGAAGAGGCGGGAAACCGTGTGCTTCTCGCTGAACTCCGACATGTCGAGGGAGATCAGCGCGTCCTCGTCACCGAAGAGGAATTCGGCGAGCGTCTTGGAGAGCTCGGTCTTACCGACACCGGACGGGCCGGCGAAGATGAACGAGCCACCGGGGCGCTTCGGGTCCTTCAGGCCTGCTCGCGTACGGCGGATCGCCTGCGAGAGGGCCTTGATGGCGTCCTTCTGGCCGATGACGCGCTTGTGGAGCTCGTCCTCCATGCGCAGCAGACGCGAGGACTCCTCCTCCGTCAGCTTGAAGACCGGGATACCGGTGGCGGTGGCCAGGACTTCGGCGATGAGCTCGCCGTCGACCTCGGCGACGACATCCATGTCGCCGGCCTTCCACTCCTTCTCCCGCTTGGTCTTCGCCGCCAGCAGCTGCTTCTCCTTGTCCCGGAGGGACGCTGCCTTCTCGAAGTCCTGGGAGTCGATCGCCGACTCCTTGTCGCGGCGCACGCCCGCGATCTTCTCGTCGAACTCGCGGAGGTCCGGCGGCGCGGTCATCCGGCGGATACGCATCCGTGAGCCGGCCTCGTCGATCAGGTCGATCGCCTTGTCCGGCAGGAAGCGGTCCGAGATGTAGCGGTCGGCCAGGGTGGCGGCCTGGACCAGCGCCTCGTCCGTGATGGAGACCCTGTGGTGGGCCTCGTAGCGGTCGCGCAGACCCTTGAGGATCTCGATGGTGTGCGGCAGCGACGGCTCCGCGACCTGGATGGGCTGGAAGCGGCGCTCGAGCGCGGCGTCCTTCTCCAGGTGCTTGCGGTACTCGTCGAGCGTCGTGGCACCGATGGTCTGGAGCTCGCCTCGCGCCAGCATGGGCTTGAGGATGCTCGCCGCGTCGATCGCGCCCTCGGCTGCGCCCGCACCCACCAGGGTGTGGAGCTCGTCGATGAACAGGATGATGTCGCCGCGGGTTCGGATCTCCTTGAGGACCTTCTTCAGGCGCTCCTCGAAGTCACCGCGGTAGCGGGAACCTGCGACCAGCGCACCGAGGTCGAGGGTGTAGAGGTGCTTGTCCTTGAGGGTCTCGGGCACCTCGCCCTTGACGATGGCCTGTGCCAGGCCCTCGACGACCGCCGTCTTGCCGACGCCGGGCTCGCCGATGAGAACAGGGTTGTTCTTGGTCCGGCGGGACAGCACCTGCATGACCCGCTCGATCTCCTTCTCGCGCCCGATGACCGGGTCGAGCTTGGACTCACGAGCGGCCTGGGTGAGATTCCGGCCGAACTGGTCGAGCACCAGGGACGTGGAGGGCGTGCCCTCCGCGGGGCCGCCCGCAGTGGCCGCCTCCTTGCCTCCCGAGTACCCGGAGAGCAGCTGGATGACCTGCTGCCGCACCCGGTTCAGGTCGGCGCCCAGCTTCACGAGGACCTGGGCTGCGACGCCCTCGCCCTCACGGATCAGGCCGAGCAGGATGTGCTCGGTGCCGATGTAGTTGTGGCCGAGCTGAAGGGCCTCACGGAGCGACAGCTCCAGGACCTTCTTCGCCCGGGGAGTGAAGGGGATGTGCCCGGACGGGGCCTGCTGGCCCTGACCGATGATCTCCTCCACCTGCTGGCGGACCGCCTCGAGCGAAATCCCGAGGCTCTCCAGGGCCTTAGCGGCGACACCCTCACCCTCGTGGATCAGGCCCAGGAGGATGTGCTCGGTGCCGATGTAGTTGTGGTTGAGCATCCGGGCTTCTTCCTGAGCCAGGACGACAACCCGCCGCGCGCGGTCGGTGAACCTCTCGAACATCGTTAATCGCTCCTCAGAGCGGTCAGGCAGTAAGGGGTAGGTCCCCTCCCTGTCCTTCCGCAGCTTAGTCCCGCAAGCGGGGACCGCTCATTTCAACTGCCGACACCCGTCGATGGCCTCCTGCCCCGAACGCCGACAACTGCTCCAACCCGATGGTGCGAGACGATGTTCCCGCAGGCCAGGCAGATAGCCCTTTCGCCAGTACGCCGATGGCGAACGTGAGACGTTTTTGCCTGCGTGTCGCCCCTTCCCACTAGGGATGTCTTACCCGCACTCACTGACAGTCCATGCGGCGCACCCCCGTTCCCTCCGCTACGGGCGAACAACTACACGCTGCCGAATGCTCCCGTACGCCCCCATCACGGACACGAAGAGCAGTCGATCATGAACTGTGCGTAACCCGCGACCCCGTTCGACGGTTCATCGGTCATGGTTCCCACCGTCCCGCCTCCCCGCTCGTCGCCCGAAGCCGACGCCTGCGCACAGTGGTACGCACGCGAGCTCGACTGGGCCACGGCGGGAACAGCACCCGTGCAGTTGCTGACCGGGCTGCGCTTCGACGTGCTGGAACTGCCTGCCGCGGCGGGTCACGCGGCGCTGCGCCGGGTGGGGCGCACCGGTCCCGTGGCACTGGCCGGGCAGCGGATGTGGCTGCTGGTGGCCGCCGGGAGCGCCGACGAGGTGCCGGGACTGCTCGACTGGCTGGAGTGGGGCGGCATCGCTCTCGCCATGGCCGCCATCGGCACGGGCGGGCACATCGACGCCCCTGCGCCGCCCGGCAGGGCGGGGAGCTCGTCGGGGGCCGCGTTCTGGCTGCGGCCCCCCGAACCGCGCCAGGATGTGGAGCCGCAGCTCCCGGCTCTGGCCGGCCTCGGGAGCAGGGGTGGGGATACTCCCGATCTCGTACGACTGGTGGACGCGGCAGCGACGGAATGCCACCGGGTCCGGCTCACGCGTGCCCGGACGCACCTGTTGACCGATCGGCCGACAGGTCAGCCGTTGGCCTTCTCGTAAGCCTCACGGATCTCGGCGGGAACGCGACCGCGGTCATTCACATTGTGACCGTTCTCGCGGGCCCACTTACGGATCTCCGCAGTGTCCTTGTTGCCACCCGCAACGGCGCGGCCCTTGCCGCGGCCGGTCGCTGCGCGGCCACCCGTACGGCGGCCACTCCGGGCGTACGGCTCAAGAAGACCACGGAGCTTGTCCGCGTTGGTCGTGGTGAGGTCGATCTCGTACGTCTTGCCATCCAGAGCGAACGTCACTGTCTCGTCCGCCTCGCCACCGTCGAGGTCGTCAACAAGAAGGACCTGAACCTTCTGTGCCACCGGATTTCCTTTCATCGAAAAATTGAGTACGCGGAAAGGAAACCGCTTTTCCCGAGAAAACACAAACCCCTGGGAGACGTTCAGTAGCACAAGAACACGGGAAACGTGCGCGATTCGGACATAGGGTTCCGGCATCTTGTGCCGATCACAGGTGCAGAAGCATCCGACTGTTGCCCAAGGTGTTCGGCTTCACTCGTTCGAGGCCGAGGAACTCGGCGACACCCTCGTCATAGGAACGCAGCAGCTCGCTGTAGACATCTCCGTCGACCGGAGTCTCTCCGATCTCGGTGAAGCCATGCTTCGCGAAGAAGTCCACTTCGAAGGTGAGACAGAAAACCCGGCGGACGCCGAGCCAGCGTGCGGTCTGCAAGAGCTTGTCCAGAACTTGGTGCCCCACTCCGGCGCCCTTGATGCTGTGGTCGACGGCGAGAGTACGCACTTCGGCGAGGTCTTCCCACATCACGTGGAGTGCACCGCAGCCGATGACACGGGCGTCCTCATCACGTTCGGCCACCCAGAACTCCTGGATGTCCTCGTAAAGGGTCACCGTTGCTTTGTCGAGCAGGATGCCTTCGGCGACGTAGCCGTCAAGCAGGCCGCGGACGGACGCCACATCGCTCGTCCTGGCACGCCGAACGGTGATGGCGGGTTTTCCGACCGACGGGTCGGTAGGAAAATCTGTATGCGGCTCGGTATGCGGCGCGGTTTGCGGCAGCTCTGAGGACATGCCCCGACGCTATCGCCCGGTCTCCGGTGGTGCTTCATCGGCCGGGACGTCGTCATCCGGCGGAGTTGCGGACGGTTCGGGGAAGACCGGCGAGACCATGCGCACCGCATCCTGGAGAGCCTCGCGCTGCTCGGCGGACATCATGCCGAAGAAGGCGACCAGAGCAGCGGCCGGGTTGTCACTGAGGGACCAGGCTTCGTTCATCAGTGCGGCCGAGTACGCGGCCCGGGTGGAGACGGCCGTATATCGATATGCCCGGCCATCCACTTCTCGGCGTACCCAGCCCTTCTGATGGAGATTGTCCATTACCGTCATCACGGTCGTGTATGCGATGGACCTCTCCTGCTGAAGGTCCTCGAGAACTTCCCGCACGGTGACCGGACGGTTCCATTGCCAGACCCGTGTCATCACGGCGTCTTCCAGCTCTCCCAATTGGCGCGGCACGGCGTCACCTTAGTGCTAGATGTCTGGAATGGGTCATTTATCGAGACGGCAAAAGGGCGCACAGCTCCTCAGGAGCCGTACGCCCTTCTTGCTCTGGTCCGGATCAGACGCCGTCGGCCCGCGGGGCCTGCTGCACCGATTCGGCGCGGGCGGCCGCCGCATCCACGGCCGCGTCCTCCTTGGCCTTGTTCGGACCGCCCTGGCTCTTGACGATCGTCACGACAAGGCCGATGAAGAAGGCGGCCATCACCACGGGGGGCACGAGCGCGGATACGTAGTCCATGCCGTCCAGGGTAGCGAGCCCGGCATTCCGGTCTCTCCCGGGCACCCCTCAGGACACGGCGCGTTCCTCGGGCGGGGGTGCGGGCGCGGGGCGGCGCCGGGGCGGGAAGACTTCGGACGGCTTGGGTGCGGGGCGCTCACCGGGGGCCGGCGCCGCGGGCCGGGCCGGAGGCCGGGGACGCTCGGGCTCCTTGGCCGCCGCCAGACCACCGGGCAGGGCGAGCAGCCGGCTGCGCTGCGCGGGCGCCGTCACGGGCACGGCACGTCCGGCGAGGCGGGCCCGCACCGAGCGTTCCGCAAGCACCTGGCAGCGCTCCAGGAGCGCCGCCGCCACGGGTCCGGCCCGCAGTGCGCGCAGGGCCACCAGGTCGTCGGGGCGAGGGTCGTAGCCGGCGGCAAGGGCGTCCTGGAGGAGCTCCAGGTACCCGCTGAGCGAGCCGGGGAGGGCGTCGCGGTACCGGGCGAGATCGGCGAGGAGGAACGCGCGCAGCCTGCCTGCCTCGCTCACCGCCTCGTCCACCGCGCCGGCGAGCCGCAGGCAGTCCTGGACGTCGTCTTCCGGCAGGGGCGTGGGGTGGAGGGCATGGGCGAGAGCACGTCGGAGCACCCGCAGCTCGTCCGCACCGAACGCCATGCCGCCGCGTGATCCGTAGGGCGTGGGCATGACGCGACAATACGTGCTAAATAGACAAAATCCGCTTAACTGGCCGCCCGGCGGCGCGCCGTACTTCGAGGCGCCGCCGCGTCGTTCCCGCAGGTGACCGCGGGCGCGCCCTACATCCGAGCGATGTTGCGCTCGTACACGAGACGAAGGCCGATGAGCGTGAGCCAGGGTTCGTGCTCGTCGATGACGGAGGACTCCCCCAACACCATCGGAGCAAGGCCGCCCGTCGCAATGACGGTGACCTCGTCGGGGTCGGCCGCCAGCTCCTTCTTCATCCGCTCGACAACGCCGTCGATCTGGCCCGCGAAGCCGTACACGATGCCGGACTGCATGGCTTCGACGGTGTTCTTCCCGATCACGCTGCGGGGCCTGGCCAGCTCGATCTTGCGGAGCTGGGCGCCCTTCACCCCGAGTGCTTCCACCGAGATCTCGATACCGGGCGCGATCACACCGCCCGTGTACTCACCGCGGGCGGACACCGCGTCGAAGGTGGTGGCCGTGCCGAGGTCGACGACGATCGCGGGACCGCCGTAGAGCTCGACGGCGGCGACGGCGTTGACGATGCGGTCCGCGCCGACCTCCTTCGGGTTGTCCGTCAGGACCGGCACGCCCGTCTTGACCCCCGGCTCCACGAGGACCGCGGGGACATCGCCGTAGTAGCGGCGGGTGACCTCGCGCAGCTCGTGCAGAACGGCGGGCACCGTCGAGCAGATCGCGATGCCCTCGATTCCGTCGCCCAGCTCCACGCCGAGCAACGGGTGCATGCCCATCAGCCCCTGGAGCAGCACGGCGAGCTCGTCGGCGGTGCGGCGGGCGTCGGTGGAGATCCGCCAGTGCTCGACGATCTCCTCGCCGTCGAACAGGCCGAGGACCGTGTGGGAGTTGCCGACGTCGATGGTGAGCAGCATCAGGCGCCGGCCCCGTCGGTGGGTGCCTCGGTGTCGCGGAAGTCCAGGCCGATGTCGAGGATCGGCGAGGAGTGCGTGAGCGCCCCGACGGCCAGGTAGTCGACGCCCGCCTCGGCGTAGGCGCGGGCGGAGCCGAGGGCGAGGCGGCCCGAGGACTCCAGCACCGCACGGCCGCCGACGAGGGCGACCGCTTCGGCGGTCCCGGACGGGGTGAAGTTGTCCAGCAGGATCAGATCGGCGCCCGCGTCGAGCACTTCGGCGACCTGTTCCAGGGTGTCGACCTCGACCTCGATGGCGAGCTCGGGGAACGCCTCCCTGACGCGCTTGAACGCCTCGGCGACACCACCCGCCGCGATCACGTGGTTGTCCTTGACCAGGGCCGCGTCCACGAGAGACATGCGGTGGTTGACGCCGCCACCGCAGCGCACCGCGTACTTCTCCAGGGCACGCAGTCCGGGAGTCGTCTTGCGGGTGTCACGGACCTTGGCCTTCGTACCTTCGAGCACATCGGCCCAGGCCCGGGTCGCGGTCGCGATCCCGGAGAGCCTGCACAGCAGGTTGAGCGCGCTGCGCTCGCCGGTGAGCAGATCACGGGTGCGGGTGGTGACGGTGAGCAGCTTCTGGCCGGGCACGACGCGATCGCCGTCCTCGACGTGGCGCTCGACCTCGAACTCGTCCGTGCAGACGATGGACAGGACGGCCTCGGCAACGCGCAGACCTGCGACGACACCGGCCTCGCGGGCGGTGAAGTCACCGGTGGCCACGGCCTCCTCGGAGACGGTCGCCACGGTCGTGACGTCCACCCCGCCGTCGAGGTCCTCCTCGATGGCGACATGGGCGATGTCCTCGACCTGGACGGGGTCCAGGCCCGCGTCGGCGAGCAGCTGGGCCAGCGCGGGGTCCAGGCCGCACTCCAGGCCGTCCGGGTCGTAGCCGTCGCCGCAGCCGCAGCCGTCGCCGCAGCCGCCCCCGGACGCGGCGGGCGCGCCGATGTGGATCAGCGGTACGTCCACGGGTGTGGGGCGCGGATTCTCTTCGGGCGTGCTCACGGTTACGGCTCCTCGGGGGCGTCGGCGGGTGATTCGGGGTACTGCTCGGAGTTGCTGCGCAATCTGCTGGGCGTCGTGCTGTCGCCGCTCAGTCTGCTGAATCCTCGGGGCGTACGGGCGGGAATGCGGCGCTGTCCGTACGACGGACGACGAGGCGCCGGTCCGGGGCGATCCGGACGACGAGGTGACGGCGCCAGTCCGCGTCGTCGCGGTCGGGCCGGTCCTCGCGCCAGTGGCAGCCGCGGGTCTCCTCGCGCTCCTGGGCGGCAGCGACCAGAACCCGCGAGACGAGAAGCAGATTGGTGGCCTCCCACGCCTCCACACCGGGAACGGCGTCCTTGGGACCGGTCACGGTGGTGTCCACTGCGGTGGCTGCGGTCTGCTGGAGGGAATCCAGTTCCTCGGCCGCACGGTCGAGGCTGGCGGCGGAGCGGATGACTCCGGCACCCCTCGTCATGATCCGCTGGATCTCTGTCCGGGACTCGGCGGTGAGGAGCGGGGCGGGCTCCGACGTGGGCCCGGGAGCGCCGGGGACGGCCGCCCCGGTCCCGGCAGGCTTCGGCAGGTCCTGTTCCCGGTCCCGGCCGTGATCCCGGCCCGCGGGCACGTCCTGCGCCCGATCCGTCACGATGTCCGCCGCGATGCGTTCGGCGAAGACCAGGCCCTCCAGGAGGGAGTTGGACGCGAGCCGGTTCGCGCCGTGCACTCCCGTGCAGGCGACCTCTCCGCAGGCGTACAGGCCGGGAACCGTCGTACGGCCCCGGAGGTCGGTGCGGACACCGCCCGAGGCGTAGTGCGCGGCCGGAGCCACCGGGATCGGCTCCGTCACCGGGTCGATGCCGTGGGCCCTGCAGGCGGCCAGAATCGTCGGGAAGCGCTGCTCCCACATCTCGGCGCCGAAGTGACGGGCGTCGAGATACATGTGCTCGGTGCCGAGAAGGTGCATCTGGCGGGTGATGGCCTTGGCGACGATGTCGCGCGGGGCCAGCTCGGCCAGCTCGTGCTGCCCCAGCATGAAGCGCGTGCCGGAGGCGTCGACGAGATGGGCGCCCTCACCCCGTACCGCTTCCGACACCAGCGGCTGCTGACCCTCGGAGTCGGCGCCGAGAAACAGGACGGTCGGGTGGAACTGGACGAACTCGAGGTCGGAAACCTCCGCACCCGCCCGCAGCGCGAGGGCCACCCCGTCACCGGTGGAGACCGGCGGGTTGGTGGTGGCCGAGAAGACCTGGCCCATGCCGCCGGTCGCGAGGACCACCGCAGGGGCGCGGACCGCACCGACGCCGTCGTGCTGGCCCTCGCCCATGACGTGCAGGGTGACGCCCGCGGTACGGCCTTCGGCATCGGTGAGCAGGTCGAGGACCAGGGCGTTCTCGACGGTGTGCAGGGCTGCCGAGCGGACCGCTTCGACCAGGGCGCGGGAGATCTCGGCGCCCGTGGCGTCTCCGCCCGCGTGCGCGATGCGGCGGCGGTGGTGTCCGCCCTCACGGGTCAGGGCGATGGCGCCGGTGGCGGTGGTGTCGAAGTGCGCGCCGGTTTCGATCAGCCGGCGTACGGCGTCGGGGCCCTCGGTCACCAGGGTCCGCACCGCCGTCTCGTCGCACAGGCCGGCGCCCGCGACCAGGGTGTCGTCGAGGTGCTGCTCGGGGGTGTCGCCCTCGCCGAGAGCAGCGGCGATGCCGCCCTGCGCCCAGCGGGTGGAGCCGTCGTCGAGGCGGGCCTTGGTGACGACGACCGTGGCGAGACCGGCCGCGGCGCAGCGCAGGGCAGTGGTGAGACCGGCCACGCCGGAGCCGACCACTACGACGTCCGCGTCGATGGCCCAGCCGGGGGCGGGGGCGGTCAGCCGTATTCCGGTCACGTCAAGGCTCCGAGGGTCAGCGGGATGTTGTCGATCAGACGGGTGGCACCCACCCGCGCCGCGACGGCGAGGACCGCCTCGCCGCTGTCGCGGTCGTCGGGGATCTCGGTGAAGTCGGCGGGGTCCACGAGCGCCAGGTAGTCCAGGGCGAGCGGCACCGCCTCCTCGGCCGCCTCGGCAAGGACGGCCTGCGCGGCAGCCCGTACCGCGGCCGGTCCGACCGTCGGCCGGGCCAGCGCCACGGCCTGGCTGTCGGCGGCCGCGCGGGCCTCTCCGAGCTTCGTGAGCCCGGCGGCCCGGCCCTCCCGCTCGGGGACTGTCTGTGCGCGGGCGTGCAGCGCCTGCTGGGCGGCCAGCCGGTCGCGGGCCGCGAACAGGGCCCTGGGGAGAGCGAGCGCGGTGTGGCGTTCGTCGGCGGAGAGGAACCGGTTGCGGCTGGAGAGCGCGAGGCCGTCCGGGTCGCGGACCGTGGGCACGCCGACGATGTCGACGCCGAAGTTGAGGTCGCGCACCATGCGGCGGATGAGCGCCAGCTGCTGGGCGTCCTTCTGCCCGTAGAACGCCGTGTCGGGCCGGGTGAGGTGGAGGAGCTTGGCGACGACGGTGAGCATGCCGTCGAAGTGCCCGGGGCGCGAGGCGCCTTCAAGACGCTCGCCCATGGGGCCTGCGGCGATCCTGACCTGGGGTTCACCGCCCGGGTACACCTCGTCGACGAAGGGCGCGAAGACCGCGTCGGCACCTGCCGCCGCGGCAAGCGCGAGGTCGGCGTCCAGGGTGCGGGGGTAGCGGTCGAGGTCGGCGGCCTCGCCGAACTGGAGCGGGTTGACGAACACGGTGGCGACGACCTGTCCACCGGGCCCCGCGGCGGCCCGCGCCGTACGGATCAGGGTGGCGTGGCCGTCGTGCAGCGCGCCCATCGTCATGACGACGGCGCGCTGCGCACCGGCCGGCCGGTGCAGGGCGTCCAGCTCCGCCGCGGTGCGCAGAAGAGTGGCAGGTGCGGTGCTCATCGGGCCTCCCCCGGCCCGGGCTCGTCCGTGCCGTCCATGCCGTTCGATCCGTTCACGCCACCGGCCGCGTTCGCACTGTCCGACAGGACATCGAGGAGATCCTCGGCGAACTCCGGCTTGAGCAGACCATGGGCCAGCGCCCGGTCGGCCGTGGTGCGGGCCATCGCGAGATATCCGGCCACTGCCTGCGGGGCGTGCCTGCGCAGCTCGGCGATGTGCGCGGCCACCGTGCCCGCGTCGCCCCGGGCCACGGGGCCGGTCAGGGCGGCGTCACCGGAGCGCAGGGCGTTGTCGAGGGCGGCGCCGAGCAGCGGGCCGAGCATCCGGTCGGGTGCGGAGACTCCCGCTTTCTGCAGCAGCTCCATGGACTGGGCAACCAGGGTGACCAGGTGATTCGCTCCGAGGGCCAGCGCCGCGTGATAGAGCGGACGGGACTCCTCCGCAATCCATTCGGGCTCCCCGCCCATTTCGATGACGAGCGCCTCGGCGGCGAGCCTGAGCTCCTCGGGGGCGGTGACCCCGAAGGAACAGCCGGCCAGCCGCTGGACGTCGACGGAACTGCCGGTGAAGGTCATGGCCGGATGCAGGGCGAGCGGGAGGGCTCCCGCCCGCAGTGCGGGGTCGAGCACCTTCGTCCCGTACCGCCCGGACGTGTGGACGATCAGTTGGCCCGGCCGCACGGCACCGGTCTCGGCCAGGCCTTCGATCAGGCCGGGCAGCGCGTCGTCGGGGACGGTCAGCAGCACGAGCTCGGCGCGCGCGAGGACCTCGGCGGGCGTGACGAGGGGTACGTCGGGGAGCAGAGCGGCGGCCCGGCGCACGGATGCGTCGGAGACGCCCGAGACCGCGACCGGGCGGTGCCCGGCGAGCTGCAGCGAGGCGGCGAGGGCGGGGCCGACCCGTCCCGCGCCGACGACGCCGACGGTGAGACGGGCGGGGCGGTCCCTGGCGTCGAGGGATTCCTTGGAAACAGATGCGTTCACGCGGCGATGGCCTTCCGTTCCAGTCCGCGGGGGGTACCGGACGATTTCTCTGCATGCTACGCCAGCGTTTCGCGACACCCCCCGGCTGTCCACAGCCTGTGGGTAACTCCGGGCTGCCACAGAAAACGAGGTGGGCTGTGTCAGCGGTCCGGGTGATGATCGTCCCATGGCAGTCACCGATGAGCAGAAGCAGCGGCACCGCAGGCTGACCGCATGGAAGCGGTCCACAAGGGTGCTCGCCCGGGCGTCCGCCGACCACACCCTGGGCGAGCGGCTGGCGGCGCTGGCCGCCGACGCAGGGGCGGTCCACGACCTGGGCGAGTGGACGGATGTGTACGGCGACGGGGTCGTCGCCGAGGTGGAGCGGCGGACTGCGGATCTGCTGGGCATGGAGGCCGCGGCGTTCTTCCCGACCGGGACGATGGCGCAGCAGGTCGCACTGCGCTGCTGGGCGGGGCGTACGGGGAATCCGGTCGTGGCGCTCCACCCGCTCTCCCATCCCGAGATGCACGAGGGGGGTGCGCTCACCTCGGTGAGCGGGCTGCGCACGGTGCATCCGACGTCCGCGCCGCGGCTGCCGACGGCGGACGAGATCAGGGACTTCCCCGAGCCGTTCGGCACACTCATGCTGGAGCTCCCGCTGCGCGATGCCGGCTTCGTCCTGCCCACCTGGGAGGAGCTGGAGGCGGTCGTCGCCGCCGCGCGGGAGCGGGACGCGGTCGTGCATCTCGACGGAGCCCGGCTGTGGGAGTGCACACCCCACTTCGGGCGCGGTCTGCCGGAGATCGCGGGGCTCGCCGACAGTGTGTACGTGTCGTTCTACAAGTCTCTGGACGGATTGTCCGGTGCGGTGCTCGCCGGCCCCGAATCGCTGGTCGACGAGGCGCGGACCTGGCGCCACCGGTACGGCGGTCAGGTCTTCCAGCAGTACCCGGCGGCGCTCTCGGCGCTGCTGGGCCTGGAGCGGGAGCTGCCGAGGCTGCCCCAGTACGTGGCGCACGCGAAGGTGGTCGCAGGGGCGCTGACGGAGGGTTTCGCGGACAGTGCCGTGCCGTGGTTCCGGGTGCAGCCGGAACCACCGCACACGCACCAGTTCCAGGTGTGGCTGCCGTACGGGACACAGGCGCTGGACGAGGCGTCGGTGCGGCAGGCCGAAGAGACGGGCGTGACGCTGTTCCGCCGGTGGTTCGCGGGGCCGGCAGGGCCGCCCGGGGTCTCGCACACCGAGGTCACGGTGGCTGCGCCGGGGCTGGAGTGGACGGTGGGGGATGTGCGGGATGCGGTGGCGGAGTTCGTGCAGCGCCTGGAGTAGGGCAGCAGAAACGGGGGCGTCCGGTGGCCGTGCTCCCCTCGATCGCCGGACGGGCTTTCCTCAGGCGATGCGCCGGCTCTGCCCTGCGGTCCAGACGTGGAAGCGCCTGCGCAGGTCGCGCAGGACGTCCCGGTCGTGGCGGCCGGGCAGCGGGGGTGGTGCCTCACCGTGCTGCGCCGCGCGATAGCTGTCGAGCATGTGCTGCTGAACGATGTCCATGTATCCAGCGTGAACCCGTTCCCCGCGCTCCGCCCGTGGATTGACGGCGCCTGTCAAATGGCGCCCGGCCCCGCCCTCGTACCCCGCACTATGGACGGGTGAGCGTGCACATAGACATCGCGGGCCTGCCCCCCGAACGCATCCATTTCGAGATCTCGCCCCTCGCCGAGCTGGGGCTTGCCCTGCATGCGCTCTCCGAGCCCGGGCACCATCCCGGCCTCCACGGCTGGGCGACCGCGACGTCCGCAGCTCTTGAGCCCGACCTCGCGGACCGGCTGCACGAGGCCGATTTCCTCTGGCGCAACACCTTCTCCGACGTCTTCATGCCGTTCGCCGGTGTCCGCGGCGGCGACGGCCGGACCGGTGCGAGCCTCGCCGAGGACCTGGACATCCTCGACAGGCTGGATGACGAGCGCTTCGTCACCGCGGCCCTGGAGTTCACGTGCGCGAGCCTGTACGGGACGGGCACACCGTCCCCGCTCGGCAATGCCACGATGCGGGCCCGCGCGCTGGACATGGCGGCGGCCAGGGGCCCGAAGCAGGTGGAGTTCACCCAGCAGCTGCTCGCCGACCCCGGCTCCGTACGCAGCTGGGTGCGTCGCCTCTTCGAGGACTGCGACCAGGCTTTCTTCGCGGACACCTGGCAGCGGGTCCAGGTCCAGCTGGCCGCCGACGCCCGGCACAAGACCGAGCTGCTGCGGCGCAAGGGCCTCGACGAGGCGGTCGGCGCGGTCTCGGCCGCGCTGTCGCTCGACGAGGACGCGAGCAGGATCAGCGTCGACAAGCTGACCGAGGGCCGGACGAATGCCGCCGACCCTGCCGTCGGGGCAGGGCTCACCCTCATCCCGACCAGCTTCGGCTGGCCCCATCTGATGGTGCTCCACGCCCCGGGCTGGCGGCCGGTGATCCACTACCCGGTGCACCGCCCCGAGCTGCCCTCGCCCGCCTCCGTGGAGCTGCTCCAGCTGCGGATGGAAGCCCTGGCCCACCCGATGCGGATGCGCCTGTGCCGCAACCTCGCCCGTTCCCCGTACACCACCGGTGAACTCGCCGACTCCCACAGCATCACGGCGCCCGAGGTCTCCCGGCACCTGGCCGTGCTCAAGAAGGCGGGCCTGGTCACGACGCGCAGGCGCGGCCGGTACGTACTGCACTCACTGGACCTGACCGTGGTGGCCCGGCTCGGCAGCGACTTCCTGGAAGGTGTGCTGCGGTAGCCGCGCCGCCCCGGTCAGCCGCCCGACCCGCCGCCCGCCCTGACCAGACCCGTCTCGTACGCGAGGACGACCACCTGAACGCGGTCGCGCAGGCTCAGCTTGGTGAGAATACGGCCCACGTGCGTCTTCACGGTTGCCTCGGACAGCACCAGACGGGCCGCGATCTCTCCGTTCGACAGACCCTGGGCGACCAGCATCATCACTTCGCGCTCACGCTCGGTCAGCTTTTCGATGTGCTTGTGCTGCGGCTCCTTGCCACTGCTGGGCAGCATCGGGGAGAACTGGTCGAGGAGCCTGCGGGTGGTGGACGGGGCGACCACGGCGTCGCCGCTGTGCACGGACCGGATCGCGGCGAGCAGCTCGCCGGGCGGCACGTCCTTGAGCATGAAGCCGCTCGCGCCCGCCTTCAGACCGGAGAACGCGTACTCGTCCAGGTCGAACGTGGTCAGGATGAGCACCTTGGGCGGATCGGTCTGCGCGCAGATGCGCCGGGTCGCCTCGACCCCGTCCAGCCGCGGCATGCGTACGTCCATCAGCACCACGTCGACGGCCGCCGACCGCAGGACCTCGATCGCCTCCGCCCCGTCACCCGCCTCGGCGACGACCTCCATGTCCGGCTGGGCGGCGAGCACCATCCGGAAACCCGTGCGCAGCAGCATCTGGTCATCGACGAGCATCACGCGGATCGTCATGAGGGGTCCTGTCCTTGTGTCACTGGTTGGCGGGCTTGAGCGGGAGCAGTGCGCTGATGCGGAAGCCGCCGCCCGGGCGCGGTCCCGCGTCCAGCGTGCCGCCGACCATGCCGACCCGCTCCCGCATGCCGATCATTCCGTGTCCGGCGCCGTCGGCCCCGCCGTCCTCGTACAGCTCGTGCGCGGCGCCCCGGCCGTCGTCCTCGACGAGCAGCCCGAGGCCGTCGTCGAAGTAGACCAGCCGCACGCTGGCCCCGGCATCCGGGCCGCCGTGCTTACGCGTGTTGGTGAGGGCCTCCTGGACGATGCGGTACGCGGTCAGCTCGACGCCGGTCGGCAGGGGACGCGGAGTGCCCTCGATCTTGAAGTCCACCGCGAGGCCCGTCCGTCTGACCTGGTCGACCAGGTCCTCGATCTGCTCGACGTCGGGCTGGGGCACGTACTCGCCGCTCTCCCGGGTGTCGCCGGTGCGCAGCACCCCGAGCAGCCGCCGCATCTCGGCGAGCGCCTGACGGCCGGTGCTGGAGATGGTCTCCAGGGCCTGCCGGGCCTGGTCGGGAGCCGCGTCCATGACATAGGCGGCGCCGTCGGCCTGAACCACCATCACCGAGACGTTGTGCGCGACGACATCGTGCAGCTCCCGGGCGATGCGGGCCCGTTCGGCGGCCACGGCGACCTTCGACTGCGCCTCGCGCTCGCGCTCCAGCCGGGCGGCGCGCTCCTCCAGCTGGCTGAAGTAGGCCCGCCGGGTGCGCATCGAGTCACCGAGCACCCATGCGAGGACGAACGGGACGGTCAGAACGACGACGACGAAGATCGACTGCAGCCAGTTGCCCGACGGAGAATCCTCCGGCCAGCGCAGCTGCGAGAGCCCTGCGGCGCCGAGACTGCACGCCAGGGCGAGCCGGGACGCCCAGCGCTCCCCCACGGTGGACACGGTGTAGATGATCACCAGCATGGCGAAGTCCGCGGCGCCCGGACGCACGTCGAGCAGCAGCTGCGCGATTCCCATCAGGATCGTGAGCAGCAGCATCTTCTCCGGTGCGCGACGGCGCAGCGCGACCACGGTGCACAGCCCGATCGCAATCGGTACGGCGGCGACGCGCGCCCTGCCCTCACCGGCCTGGTCGGCCACGATGGACATGCCGGAGAGCCCGAGGAGGAAGACAGCCCAGAAGGTGTCGACGCCCGTCGGGTGTCTGCGGATGAAATCGTAGAGGCGCTGCACGTGACCCAGCGTAGGTACAGGTGATCGGTGCGCGGGTCAGCCGAAGGGCCGATCCGGGTCCTGGGACCGTACTCCCCAAGGTGGAGACTTGCCTACGTGACGTATGACTGGTGCGGATGGCGGGAAGCAGCAGAGACCGCTTTGTACGGGGACGGGGGCTTCTACCGGCGCCCCGAGGGGCCGGCGGGCCATTTCCGTACGTCGGTGCACGCATCCCCCCTGTTCGCCTCCGCCGTCGCCCGGCTGCTCGTCGGCACGGCGCGCGAGCTGGGAACGGACTCTGTGGACCTGGTGGATGTGGGAGCGGGCCGGGGTGAGCTGCTGACCGGCGTACTGACGGCGCTGCGGGCCGGGGGCGCCGGCGCGGGGCTCGTCGTGCGGGCCCACGCCGTGGAGCTCGCGCCGCGGCCTGCGGGCCTGGACCCGGGCATCGGGTGGAGCGCCGAACTGCCGCAGGGCACGAAGGGGCTGCTGTTCGCCAACGAGTGGCTGGACAACGTCCCGACCGACATCGCCGAGGCCGACGCCGACGGGGTGGCCCGCTACGTCCTCGTCCGGGCCGACGGCACGGAACGGCTGGGCGATCCGGTGACCGGGGCGGACGCGGAGTGGCTGGCCCGCTGGTGGCCGCTGACCGGGCCGGGTGCCCGTGCGGAGATCGGCCGGCCACGCGACGAGGCCTGGGCCCGGGCGGTCGCCTCGATGGCCGGCGGCGTCGCGGTGGCGGTGGACTACGCGCATGCACGGGGGGCGAGACCGCCGTTCGGAACGCTGACCGGCTTCCGGGCCGGGCGCGAGGTGCGGCCCGTGCCGGACGGGAGCTGCGACCTGACCTCGCATGTGGCGATGGACGCGTGCGCGGAGGCAGCGGCAGGCAGTGGCGCGGAGGCCGAACTGCTGGATCAGCGGACGGCGCTGAAGGAGCTGGGGGTCAGCGGTGAACGTCCGCCGCTCGCACAGGCGTCGGCGGATCCGGCCGGCTACGTGCGGGCGCTCGCGAGGGCCGGAGAGGCGGCTGAGCTCACCGCACGGGGTGGGCTCGGCGACTTCGGCTGGCTGCGGCAGCGGACGGGGCCGGGCCGTCGCCCCGTACCCCGGCCCTCCGACGCCGGACAGGGTTGATCCGGCCTCTGCCGGGCTGAGGCCGCCCCCCATGTGCCGGTCGGTCCAAGGGACCTGGGGCCGAGTCCCGGGAACGGGAAGGGGGATACTGTCCCGCATGACGGAGACGACGGTCGGCATCGGCGGCGCGGCAGAGAGCACCGACATGGTGCTCAACATCGGTCCGCAGCACCCCTCCACACACGGTGTGCTCCGGCTGCGGCTCGTCCTGGACGGTGAGCGGATCCAGCAGGCCGAACCTGTCATCGGCTATATGCACCGCGGCGCGGAGAAGCTCTTCGAGGCCCGCGACTACCGGCAGATCATCATGCTCGCCAACCGCCACGACTGGCTGTCGGCCTTCTCCAACGAGCTCGGTGTCGTGATGGCCGTCGAGCGCATGCTGGGCATGGAGGTCCCGGAGCGCGCCGTCTGGACGAGGACGCTGCTGGCCGAGCTGAACCGGGTCCTGAACCATCTGATGTTCCTGGGTTCCTACCCCCTCGAACTCGGCGGGATCACTCCGGTCTTCTACGCGTTCCGGGAACGCGAGGAGCTCCAGGCCGTGATGGAGGAGGTTTCCGGCGGCCGGATGCACTACATGTTCAACCGGGTCGGCGGCCTCAAGGAGGACCTTCCCGCGGGCTGGCTGGGCCGGGCCAGGGAGGCCGTCGCCTCGGTCCGCTCCCGGATGGACGTGTACGACCGCCTGGTGCTCGGCAACGAGATCTTCCGGGGCCGCACCCGGGGCGTGGGTGTGCTGTCCGCCGAGGCCGTCAACGCCTACGGGGTGTCCGGCCCGATCGCCCGCGCGTCCGGGGTGGACTTCGATCTGCGGCGCGACGAGCCGTATCTCGCGTACGGGGAGCTGCAGGACACCCTCAAGGTCGTCACCCGGACCGAGGGCGACTGCCTGGCCCGCTTCGAGTGCCTGCTGGAGCAGACGCACAACGCACTGGACCTGGCGAACGCCTGCCTCGACCGCATGGCAGGCCTGGCACCCGGGCCCATCAACCAGCGGCTGCCCAAGGTCCTGAAAGCGCCGGAGGGACACACCTACGCGTGGACCGAGAATCCACTCGGCATCAACGGCTACTACCTGGTGTCCAAGGGCGAGAAGACCCCCTACCGGCTGAAGCTCCGCTCCGCCTCGTTCAACAACATCCAGGCGCTCACCGAACTGCTGCCGGGAACTCTCGTCGCCGACATGGTCGCGATCCTGGGGTCGCTCTTCTTCGTCGTCGGGGACATCGACAAGTAGCCGGCCGGCGGCCGCCCGGCGCGCAGCGGCTACGAGGAGATCGCGCTGCGCAGCTGGGCGACGTCCAGCTGCTCGGTCTCGTCGTGGGCGGTCAGGTCGATGACCTTGCCGACGGCGCGGTTCTCGGCCGTGCGCGTACGGTGCGCGGCCAGTGCTTCCTCGCCCACGACGTCCGCGAGGTCCTCGTTCTGCACGGACTCGATCGCGGCGTTCGCTTTCTGCGTACCGAAGAAGTCGAAGTTCCCCTGCGGGACGAGATGGCGGCGCCCACCGGCGTAGGGGACGACGGCGGAAGCGACGGGTATGGCGCGCGCACGCACGGGTGCGGACGGCAGCTGAGGTGCGGGGAGGGCGGCCGACGGACGGCGGTGCTGGTGCTGGTCACCCGCTCCGGCGACCGCCGCGTGCTTCCCCTTCGGCCCCTCGCCCTCCGAGTCCCGCTCCGCGGCACGCTCGGCGAGATCGCGCTGCCTGGCCAGCCCGGCCGTGCGGTGCGCCTCCTGGAGCGCGGCGTTGCGCGTCAGATCCTGCAGAGCCTGGGCGGCGCGCAGATAGGCGGCCGGGGTCGGGGTGGACCGGGCTGCGGGGAGCTCGCGGGGTGCGGCCGCCGCCTCGATGGCGAGCTGCCTGCGGCCCTCCAGCGCGCCGGCCCGCTCGGTCTCGGCGTTCGCGTAGCGGCGCAGCAGCGCGGCGTGTTCACCCCGCAGGCCGGCGAGCTCCACCCGCTTGCGGCGCAGCCTCGTCTCCAGGCGGATGCGCAGTTCCCGTGATTCCTCGAGGTCGGCCTCGAGCTCGGCTATGCGCTCCTCGGTCTTCCACTCGTCGCTGACGCGGGCCCGGGTCAGCTCCGCGACGCGCACCCCTGCCGCCCGGTCCCAGCTGCGCATCAGATAGGCGCCGCTGAGAGCGGCGGCGGCTGTCGCGGCCACCAGAACGCGTAGCGCCACAGGTTCCGCGAGGAACCAGGCTCCGGCGGCGCAGACGACCGGCACTCCGGCCACCACGGAGGGCGGCAGGATTTTGTGGAGAGGTGGCGAATGGCGGTGACGTCCACGTGGCATGGCCCGAAATTTACCGTGCGCACGGGTCACTTGGGAGGCCGCCCGGCAATCTGTTCCCGCCCGGTTACCTTGCGGCCCCTCAAATGACTGTTCCGCGGCCGCCTACTTCTTGATCAGACCCTTCGACTGCAGATAATCCTTGGCCGCATCGGCGGGCTTGGCGCGCTCGGCGTCGACCTTGCGGTTCAGTTCCGCGAGGTCCTGTGTGGTGAGGACATCGGTGAGCTTCCCGAGCGCCTCGGCGATCTCCGGCGCACCCGCGTCCTTGGCGTTGAGCACCGGCAGGATGTTGTCGGCGTTCTGGAGCTTCCTGTCGTCCTGGAGGAAAACCAGCCCGTACGCGTCCAGCACCGCGTCCGTGGTGGTCGTGAGGACAAGCTGGTCCTTGCCGTCCTTGACCGCCTGCTTGGACTGCGGTGTCCCGACTCCCTTGGGGTCGATCCCGGTGACGTCGATGCCGTACGTCTTCTTCAGACCCGGTGCGCAGAACGGGCGCACGTCGCACTCGTCGCCCGCCGCGATCTTCACCTTGATCTTCGACCGGCCGAGGTCGGAAAGTGTCGTGAGGTTGTTCTTCTGCGCGAATTCCTTCGTCACCGCGAAGGCGTTCTGGTCGACTGCCTCGCCGGCCGGGAGAACCTTCAGCCCGAGCGGCCCGGCAAGCTTCTCCAAGGCTGCCACGGTGGCCGTCGCGTCCCCTGAGGCGACCGGCTTCTTCTCCGCCTCCTTCGCCCCGTTGACCTTGGCGTTGAGGAATTCGGCGATGGTCGCCGCGTATTCGGGGACAACGTCGATCTCACCCTTCTCCAGCGACGGCTCGTACAGTTCACGATTCTTCACCGTGGTGATCGAGGTGCTGTATCCGGCATTGCCCAGGAGCTGTGCGTACAGCTCGGCGAGCACCTTGGACTCGGTGAAGGAGGCGGCGCCCACGACGAGCGAGCCCTTCTTGGAGTCCGCGCCCGCCCCGGTGTCCGGGCCGCTCTTCTCCTTCTCCAGGCTGTCGCCGCCGCAAGCGACGAGCGACCCGGCCAGCGCGACCACTCCGATGACTGCACTCGCTATGCGCGAGGTCCTGCTCATGTTGTTCTCCGTCCGCGAAAAAAAGGGGTGTGCACAATCCGAAAGCGCGCGTTCATGCCGTCCGGCGGCGGCGCAGGGGTGACAGCAGCCGGTCCAGCACCACGAGTGCCCCCTCCACCACCAGAGCCAGCAGGGCGACCAGTACGGCGCCCGCGAAGACCTGCGCCGTGTCGTAGGTGTTGAATCCTGCGGTGATGATCCGGCCCAGGCCGCCGAGGCCGACCATCGCCGCGATCGAGGCGGTGGCAACCACCTGGACCGCGGCCGACCGCAGCCCGGTCATGATCATCGGATAGGCCAGCGGGAGCTCCACCCGCGCGAAGAGCTGCACGCCGGACATGCCCATCCCCCGGGCGGCCTCGACCACCGACCGGTCCACTTCCCTCATCCCGACATAGGCGTTGGTCAGCAGCGGCGGGAGGGCGAACAGCACCAGCGCGATGATGGTGGGGACATAGCCGGAGTTGCGCAGCGGCGTCATCATGAAGAGGGCGAGCACCGCGAATACCGGGATCGCCCGCCCCACATTGGAGATGTTGACCGCGAGCGCACCCCCTTTGCCCAGGTGCCCCAGATACAGCGCGAGCGGCAGGGCGATGGCGCAGGCCACCGCCAGGGCCACTCCGCTCACGTACAGATGCTCGCCCAGCCGGTGCGTCGCCCCGTTCTCGCCGGACCAGTTGGTGCCGGTGGTGAGCCAGGTCCAGGCTTCCCCGACGACTCCCATGGATCAGCCCGCCTTCGTCTTCGCGATGCCGGCAGGACCGGTCGCCGTGGCGGGTGTCCGTATGCGGGTCCAGGGCGTGAGCAGGCGTTGCAGGCCGAGCAGCAGCAGGTCCGCAGCCACCGCGAGCAGGACACAGAGCACGGAGGCCGTGAGCACCTGGGCCTTGAAGAAGCTGGGCAGCGCGTCCTCGATGAGATTGCCGAGGCCACCCTTGCCGACGAGGGATCCCACCGTGGTCAGCGCTACCGTCGACACCGTGGCGATCCGCAGACCGGCCATCAACGCGGGCAGCGCAAGGGGGAGTTCCACCTCCCACAGGAGCCGGCCGGGGCCGTAGCCCATGCCTTGCGCCGCTTCCTTCGCCTCCTGGGGCACCGCTTCGAGCCCTGCCAGGATGTTCCGGACGAGAATGGTCAGCGAGTAGAGCACCAGGCCGGTGACGACCAGGGCTGCGGACAGTCCGAACAGCGGCAGCAGCAGCGAGAACATCGCCAGCGACGGCACCGTGTAGAGCACGGTGGTCAGGCCCAGTACCGGTCCGGCGAAATGCCGGCCGCGGCGTGCGAGCAGCGCGAGCGGAAATGCGACCGCGAGACCGATCAGCACCGAAACCACCGTGATCCAGATGTGCTGGACGGTCGCCTCGGTCAGCTCCTGGCTGCGGGAGCGCAGATACTCGCCGCAGATCCAGTCGTTCGCCACCAGGCAGTTCTGCTCGGCCATCCGTCCCCCACCTCCTGTTTGCCGCCCTGGACTCGATGTCTGGCGACCCTATCCTCGAGCACCGACAATCGCCGAGGCTGTCGTATTCCAGCAACATGTCCTTCACAGAACCCGCGTCACAATGGGGAATCATGATCCGTTTCGAGCACGTCACCAAGCGGTACGCGGACGGCACCACCGCCGTCGACGACCTTTCCTTCGAGGTCGGCGAGGGTGAACTGGTCACGCTCGTCGGACCTTCCGGCTGCGGCAAGACGACCACCATGAAGATGGTGAACCGTCTGATCGAACCGACCGAGGGCCGGATATTCCTCGACGGGGACGACATATCCGCCATCGACCCCGTGCAACTGCGCCGCCGCATCGGCTATGTGATCCAGCAGGTCGGGCTCTTCCCGCACAAGACGGTCCTGGAGAACACGGCGACCGTCCCCCATCTCCTCGGCTGGAGCCGGGGAAAGGGGCGGGAGCGGGCCGCCGAACTCCTCGACCTTGTCGGACTCGATCCTTCCGTTTACGGCGGGCGCTATCCCGAGCAGTTGTCCGGCGGTCAACGCCAACGGGTCGGTGTGGCCCGGGCGCTGGCGGCCGACCCGCCGGTTCTGCTGATGGACGAACCATTCGGCGCAGTCGACCCTGTCGTACGGGAACGGCTGCAGAACGAATTCCTGAAACTGCAGGCACAGGTACACAAGACCGTGTTGTTCGTCACGCACGACATCGAGGAAGCCGTCCGGCTCGGCGACCGTATCGCCGTGTACGGACAGGGGCGCATCGAGCAGTTCGACTCACCGGCCACCGTGCTCGGGGCCCCCGCGACGCCGTACGTCGCAGACTTCGTCGGCGCGGACCGTGGCCTGAAACGGCTCTCGGTCACTCCCATCGAGGAGAGCGACCTGGACCAGCCGCCGGTCGTCCATCTCGACGATCCGCTGGCGAAGGCGACCGCGCGGCTGCGGGCCGAGGGCGCCCGCTGGGCGGTCGTGCTGGACGGTGCGGACAAGCTGCACGGCTGGATCCCGGCGGGCGACGTCGCGTCGGCCGACGCCGCGGGGACGGTCCGCGAGCATGCCCGCCGCATGGAAGCGTGGCTTCCGATCGGTGCCCCGCTCAAGCAGGCCTTCGCCACCATGCTCCAGCACGACGCGGGCTGGATCGCGGTCATCGACAAGGAGAGCACCGGCCGCTTCCTGGGCGTTCTCACTCCGGCCCGCCTTCACGAGGCCCTGCGCCGCTCGATCGACGCGGACGCCCAGGACCTTCCGCGCGCCGAGGTCGCGGTGGAGACCGTGGCGACGGTTGCGTCACCGTGAACCACAGGGCCTCCGGTCCGTGGGGCGACGGGAGCACCGGACCCGGATCCCGCCGAACCCGGAGCGCCGGAGTCAGGTCCCGCTGAGCCTGCCGCTCATCCACTCCAGGGCCGGAGGAATCTCCCGCCGCCAGGTGTTGAAGTTGTGGCCGCCGCTGTCGAGCACGATCGAGGACACCTTGGCGGGAGCCTTCACCCGGTCGATGAACTCCCTGGTGCCCGGCAGATTCCCCTCGCCCTGCCGGGACGTCGTGACCAGGAAGGACGAGACGGCCGGCGGCCGGTGCTCCAGGCTCCACAGCAGATCGGCGCGGTTGCGCGCCTTCCGGTCGCCGTGGAAGAGGTCGCCGGTCGTCGGGTCCTCGGCCGCCCTGTAGTAGGCCGACAGACCGGCACTCGCCACGAATCCTTCCGGGTGGTGCAGGCCGAGCTTCAGCGCGCAGTAACCCCCGGTCGAGTTGCCGATGAGGCCCCAGTTACGGGCCCGGTTGCCGACCCGGTACGCCTGGGAGACCGCCTTCGGCAGGTCCTCGGCGAAGAACGTCTCGGTCTGCGGGCCTCCCTCGATGTCCACGCACTCGGTGTCCCGGGGCGGCGCCACCGTCGGCCGCAGCATCACCAGGATCATCGGCTGCGCCTTGCCCGCCCTGACCCGTTCATGAGCGGTCTGCGGGTAGCGCAGGCCCTCGATCAGGTTCTCGGCGGTGCCCGGGTAGCCGGTGAGCACGATGACTGCCGGGAACGTCCGCCGGGCGTACTCCGGCTGGAAGTACTCCGGGGGCAGATAGACGTATGCCGGGCTGTCGATCCGCGAAACCCTCCCGGAGACGACCACCTTGTCGATCCGGCCCGCCGCCGCGGGCCTGCTGCCTCCCGGCACGTCGGGCCGGAGGGTGCCGATCCGGGCCACGCCCCCGGCCGCCGGCTCACCGGTCCCGTGGTCGGTGACCGTTCCCAGCTCCTGCTTCTGCCCGAACAGGTCGGCCCAGGAGCCGTAGAAGAGGAAGGAGTTGTTGGCCAGGAGACCGGCCGAGACGAAGAGTGACAGCTGGGTCGCCAGCAACAGAGCGATCCGGCCCGTCACCGCGGAGGCGGTGCGGGCGGCCAGCCGGGGCCAGAGCCGGATCGTGGCCGCGAACAGTCCGACGGCCAGTGATACCGCCATGACCAGAACGGCGTTGCTGGTGAGACCCATGAGTGAAGGTGAGCTTTCTGTGCGGGAAATTTCCGGAATGGGGATGAACCCACTCCGCGGAAGCCTCGTCCTAGAGGGCGCACATCGTCCGTAGGGGCTTCGGCCGGCGGACTCAGGAAACTCTCGCGGAGCCACGGGAAGCGATGTCTGTCACGGTAGATGGGGATAAATCAGGAATGGTTCCGAATGTGGCACGTGGGCGCAGGCTCCTTCGCGGACCGCGCCCCGCGTCCGTACCGGCACTGGTGGGAAGCGCCTGCGCCGCAGTGGGCCTGATCGACGTCGCCGCGGGAGTCTTCCCGCGTTTCCGGCACAGCCGGATGCACACCTTCGCCGAAGTGCTCCCGGGCGCCCTCGGCCCGTTCGCCGCGGCGCTCTCGCTCAGTGCGGGCGTCCTGCTGCTCCTGCTCGCCCACGGCATCAAGCGGCACAAGCGGCGCGCCTGGCGGGCTGCCGTCGTCCTGCTGCCCGCGGGTGCGGTGGCGCAGTTCGTCTACCGCCACTCCCTGATCGGCGCACTCGTCTCCCTCGTCCTGTGCTTTCTGCTCGTACGGCACCGGAGCCAGTTCGCCGCTCTCCCCGACCCGAGGAGCCGCTGGAAGGCGCTGGCCAACTTCGTCCTCCTCGGTGCGGGTTCGCTGGCGCTCGGCCTGGTCGTCGTCAGCGTGCATCCCGGCCGGGTCGTGGGGAACCCCTCCATCGCCGACCGGCTCCAGCACGTGCTGTACGGCCTGTTCGGCCTGGAGGGGCCCGTGGACTACGCAGGGGCGACCTCCTGGACGGTGGCGTACTCGTTGGGCGCTCTCGGGCTGCTGACCGCCGTCACCACGATCTATTTCGCCTTCCGCCCCGAACACCCGGTCGCCCGTCTCACCGAGGACGACGAGGCCCGGCTGCGTGCCCTGCTCGCCACGCACGGGGGCCGCGACTCCCTGGGGCACTTCGCACTCCGCCGCGACAAGGGCGTCGTGTTCTCCCCCAGCGGCAAGGCCGCCGTCTGCTATCGCGTGGTGTCCGGGGTGATGCTCGCCGGAGGTGATCCGATCGGCGACGTGGAGGCCTGGCCCGGTGCCATCGAGCGCTTCATGGACGAGGCCCGGGCGCATTCATGGACCCCGGCGGTGATGGGCTGCAGTGAGACCGGCGGCGAGGTGTGGACCCGGGAGACCGGGCTGGCCGCACTGGAGCTCGGCGACGAGGCGGTGGTGGATGTCGCGGATTTCTCTCTCGCCGGGCGTGCGATGCGCAACGTACGCCAGATGGTGAAACGCATCGAGCGCAATGGTTACGAGACCCGCGTCCGGCGCGTACGCGACATCGGTGACACCGAACTGGAACGCATCCGCAGGGCTGCCGCCGACTGGCGCGGCACCGACACGGAGCGCGGCTTCTCCATGGCATTGGGCCGGATCGGCGACCGGGCCGACGGCGACTGCGTCATAGCCACCGCCCATCTGGCGGAAACCGGCGCGGAGGATTCCCCGTACGGCGATCTGAAGGCCGTACTCCACTTCGTCCCCTGGGGCGCAGACGGCCTGTCCCTGGAACTGATGCGGCGCGACCGCTCGGCCGACCCCGGTATGAACGAACTCCTGATCGTGGCGTCCCTGCAGGCCGCCCCCAGGCTGTCCGTCGCACGCGTCTCGCTGAACTTCGCCATGTTCCGCTCCGCCCTCGCCCGGGGCGAGCGACTGGGCGCAGGGCCTGTGCTGCGCTGCTGGCGCGGACTGCTGATCTTCCTGTCGCGCTGGTTCCAGATCGAATCGCTGTACAGGTTCAACGCGAAGTTCCAGCCCCGCTGGGAGCCCCGGTTCGTCGTCTTCCGCACCGGCCGCGACCTGCCCCGGATCGGCCTCGCCGCCCTGCAGGCCGAGGGCTTCGTGAGCCTCGCGCTGCCCCGCCCGTTCCGGGCCCGCCGGCCCCGCCCCTGCGGCCACCGGCCCGAGCAGGGCGTGGAGCGCGGAGTCCGTGCGGCCTGACAGACCCGTTCCCGGGCCTAGGCTGGTCGTATGAGTACGTTGCGAGGACGGGGCACAGTGCAGGGACTGCCGGAGTGGGACCGCTGTGCGGTCATGGGGGTCGTCAACGTGACGCCCGACTCCTTCTCCGACGGGGGCCACTGGTTCGACACCACGGCGGCGATCAAGCACGGCCTCGAACTGGTGGCCGAGGGTGCCGATCTGATCGACGTCGGCGGTGAGTCGACCCGCCCCGGCGCGAGCCGGGTGGACGAGTCGGAGGAGCTTCGGCGGGTGATCCCCGTCGTACGGGAGCTGGCCTCCGAGGGCATCACGATCTCCGTGGACACCATGCGGGCCCGCGTCGCCGAGCAGGCCGTCGCCGCCGGCGCGGCCCTGGTCAACGATGTGAGCGGCGGCCTCGCCGACCCGGGCATGATCCCGGTCGTCGCCGGGGCCGGTGTGCCGTTCGTCGTCATGCACTGGCGCGGTTTCAGCGAGTCGATGAACAGCAGGGCGGTGTACGAGGACGTCGTCGCCGAAGTGGTCGCGGAGCTGCGCACGCGCATGGATGCCGTGATCGCGGGCGGGGTCGCGCCGGAGAAACTCGTGATCGACCCCGGCCTCGGCTTCGCCAAGGACGCGTCCCACGACCTCTCGCTCATGGCGCACCTCGGCGAGCTGCGCGATCTGGGCCGGCCACTGCTCGTCGCCGCCTCCCGCAAACGGTTCCTCGGTCACGTCCTGGCCGGTGAGGGCGCGGCCCCACCGCCCGCCCGCGAGCGCGACGCCGCCACGGCCGCGGTCTCCGCCCTCTCCGCCCGTGCGGGCGCCTGGGCGGTCCGGGTGCACGAGGTGCGCGCCACGGCCGACGCCGTGCGCGTCGCCCGCGCCGTCGAGGGGGCCGCGTGAACAACCCGCGCGAGGAGCACGAGGAGGCCGCCGCCGACATCGAGTCCGTCGAGCAGGCCAATACCGCGTTCTACGAGGCGATGGAGCGAGGCGACTTCGACGGGCTCTCCGCCCTCTGGCTGCCGGGTGAGGACCTCACCATCTCCTGTGTCCACCCGGGCTGGCCGGTACTCACCGGACGTGGCGAGGTGCTGCGCAGTTACGCGCTGATCATGGCGAACACCGAGTACATCCAGTTCTTCCTGACCGACGTCGGGGTCGCGATGACCGGCGACACGGCGCTGGTGACCTGCACCGAGAACATCCTCAGCGGTGGCCCGGCGGAGGAGGGCAACTCGCTCGGCCCGCTCGTCGGCCAGCTCGTTGTCGCCACCAACGTGTTCCGGCGCACGCCGGACGGCTGGAAGCTCTGGTCCCACCACGGCTCACCCGTGCTGGCCGAAACCGGCGAGGAGGACGACGAGGAGTCGCCGTCCTGAGCGGGGTGATCAGGCTCCAGTGATCAAGTCCGGGTGATTGGGCTCCCGGATGACGGGGTATACGCGGCTACCAACCCCCATGCGGCCCGGCCCGCATCCCCTACGGGCGGGCACTGTCGGTGCTCGCAGGTAGATTCGAAAGAAAGCACTCCGCCGCCCGCACGCTGCCGGGTGCCTCTACGACCAACAACAGCAGGAGTGATTCGCGTGGATCGTGTCGCGCTGCGCGGCCTCAAGGCCCGTGGACACCACGGCGTCTTCCCCAGGGAACGGGAGGAGGGCCAGACCTTCATCGTGGACCTGGTGCTCGGACTCGACACCCGCCCCGCGGCAGCCGCCGACGACCTGACCAAGACCGTGCACTACGGCGTGGTCGCGGAAGAGGTCGTCGACATCGTCAAGGGTGAGCCGGTCGACCTGATCGAGACCCTCGCGGAACGCATCGCGCAGCAGTGCCTCAAGCACGAGGGGGTGCAGGAGGTCGAGGTCGTCGTCCACAAGCCGGACGCCCCGATCACCGTGCCCTTCGATGACGTGACCATCACCATCACCCGGAGCCGAACGTGACTGCATTTTCCACCGAAGGGCAGAGCGATCCGACCGTCCAGCCGGTTCCCGCCGCCGTGGTCGAGCAGGTCGACGCAGCGGACATCACCCTCTCCAATCCCAAACGGGCCGTGATCTCCCTGGGCTCCAACCTCGGCAACCGGCTGGAGACCCTCCAGGGCGCCATCGACGCCCTGGAGGACACCCCCGGCCTGCGGGTCAAGGCGGTCTCCCCGGTGTACGAGACGGAGCCCTGGGGCGTGGACCCCGGCTCCCAGCCGTCGTACTTCAACGCGGTGATCGTCGTGAAGACCACCCTGCCCCCGTCCTCCCTGCTGGAGCGCGGCCAGGCCATCGAGGAGGCCTTCGACCGGGTCCGGGAGGAGCGCTGGGGGCCGCGCACCATCGACGTCGACATCGTGGCGTACGCCGATGTGGTCTCCGACGACCCTCTGCTCACCCTCCCCCACCCCCGCGCCCACGAGCGGGCGTTCGTCCTCGCTCCCTGGCACGACGTGGATCCCGAGGCCCAACTGCCCGGCTCCGGCCCGGTCGCCGATCTGCTGGCCGGCGTCGGACGCGACAGTGTGCTTCCCCGGCCCGACCTGGAACTCCGTCTGCCCGAGTAGTCGTTAGGCTCATTGCACACGGACATCCGGCACGGGCGTCCGACAAGGGGCAACGGCGGCGAAGGGCGGCACTCTCGGTGAAGCAACTACGGCTCGGTCTGCTGGCCGGACTCTTCGCCGGAGCCGGCGTGCTGTCCTGGGGTGCAGCCCGCCTCTGGGACGCCCTGGGGACCTTGCCGAGCGTGCCCCTCGCCGCACCCATCGTGCTCGCGGTGATCGCTGTCGTCCTGCTCGCCACGGCCCTGTCGATCCGTGCGCGCCTGCGCGCCCAGCGGGAGCGCCGCCCCGGCGCGAAGGGTGTCGAGCCTCTGATGGCGGCACGCGCTGTCGTCTTCGGTCAGGCGAGCGCGCTCGTGGCGGCCCTGGTCTGTGGGATGTACGGCGGCACGGGTGTCTTCCTGCTCGGATCCCTCGACGTCCCGCCCCGCCGCGACCAGGCCATCTACGCGGGCTTCGCGGTCCTGGCAGGCGTGGCTGTCGTCGCTGCCGCCTTCTTCCTGGAGCGCGTCTGCAAGCTCCCGGAGGACGGGGACAACAACAAGAAGACCGCGGCTGCCTGACGGGCACCCCTCAGGCCCGGGCCCCGACCACCGGGCGCTCGCCTTCCACCGCGACGCCCGGGCCGACGACGGCGCTCAGCGCGCCATGATGAGGCTCATCGCCTCCGCACGCGTCGCGGGATCCCGCAGCTGGCCGCGGACCGCCGAAGTGATCGTCTTGGCGCCGGGCTTGCGGATGCCCCGCATCGACATGCACATGTGCTCGCAATTGACGACCACGATGACCCCACGCGGCTCCAGGATCGCCATCAGGGAATCGGCGATCTGCGTGGTGAGCCGCTCCTGGACCTGGGGGCGCCGGGCATAGACATCGACCAGCCGGGCCAGCTTGGACAGCCCCGTGATCTTGCCGCTGGTCGCCGGGATGTACCCGACGTGGGCAACGCCGCGGAAGGGCACCAGGTGGTGCTCACAGGTGCTGAACACCTCGATGTCCTTGACCAGGACCATCTCGTCGTGACCGAGGTCGAACGTCGTCGTCAGCACGTCCTCGGGCTCCTGGTACAGGCCCGCGAATATCTCCTTGTACGCACGCGCCACCCGCCCCGGTGTCTCGCGCAGCCCTTCGCGGTCAGGGTCCTCCCCGACCGCGATGAGGAGCTCACGTACGGCGGACTCGGCCCGCTTCTCGTCGAATACGCCGATCGAGCCCTGCCCGTCCAACGTCACCGGGTCGGTCATCTGTGCCTCGTTCCTCTGTGCTTCACATGCGCGTGGTCGCCGGACATCGCAGGCGTGGTCCAGTCATGTCGCAGGCATACGGAAAAGCCGCGCCCCCACAGGCTAGAACCTGGGGGACGCGGCTTCCATTCCGGGCCTGGTGGAGCGCCCGTGACAGGGGCCACACCGGGTCGGACAGGGGTACTAGCTCTCGGGACGCTCCTCCGGAACAGCCTCCGTGGACGTGCCGAGGTTCTTCGACGTGATGTCCTTCGGGGCGATCTCCGCCGGGGTGGCCGAACCATTGGCAGTGCTCGTGCCGTTGGTCAGTGCCAGCTCCTTGGGGGAGAGGACCGGCGGACGCGTCGACGGGGTGCGCAGGGCGGAACCGGTCCATGCCGGGCGGGCCGGACGCTTCACGATCGGGGCGAAGATCTCGGCGATCTGGTCCTTGCCGAGCGTCTCCTTCTCGAGAAGCTCAAGAACCAGTGCGTCGAGGATGTCGCGATTCTCTACGAGGATCTCCCACGCGTCGTTGTGCGCGGTCTCGATGAGCTTCTTGACCTCTTCGTCGACGAGCGCCGCGACCTCTTCCGAGTAGTCGCGCTGGTGGCCCATCTCCCGGCCCACGAAGGGCTCGGTGTTGTCGCCGCCGAACTTGATCGCGCCGAGACGCTCCGTCATGCCGTACTGCGTGACCATCGCGCGGGCCGTGGCAGTGGCCTTCTCGATGTCGTTCGCAGCGCCGGTGGTCGGGTCGTGGAAGACCAGCTCCTCGGCCGCGCGCCCGCCCAGCATGTATGCCAGCTGGTCGAGCATCTCGTTGCGCGTCGTGGAGTACCTGTCCTCTTCCGGGAGCACCATCGTGTAACCGAGGGCGCGGCCGCGGGAGAGAATCGTGATCTTGTGGACCGGGTCCGACTGGGGTGAAGCCGCCGCGACCAGGGCGTGTCCGCCCTCGTGGTACGCGGTGATCTTCTTTTCCTTCTCGGACATGATCCGGGTCCGCTTCTGCGGGCCCGCCACGACTCGGTCGATGGCCTCGTCGAGCATCTCGTTGTCGATCAGCTTCCTGTTGCTGCGCGCCGTGAGGAGCGCCGCTTCGTTCAGCACGTTCGCCAGGTCGGCACCGGTGAAACCGGGCGTACGACGGGCGACCGCGTTGAGATCGACGTCGGGGGCTACCGGCTTGCCCTTCTGGTGCACCTTGAGGATCTCGAGGCGCCCCTGCATGTCCGGCCGGTCGACGGCGATCTGCCGGTCGAACCGTCCGGGACGCAGCAGCGCCGGGTCCAGGATGTCCGGCCGGTTGGTGGCGGCGATCAGGATGACGCCGCCCTTCACGTCGAAGCCGTCCATCTCGACGAGCAGCTGGTTGAGCGTCTGCTCGCGCTCGTCGTGCCCGCCGCCCATACCGGCACCGCGGTGCCGGCCGACAGCGTCGATCTCGTCGACGAAGACGATCGCCGGAGCGTTCGCCTTGGCCTGCTCGAAGAGGTCACGTACCCGGGAGGCACCGACACCGACGAACATCTCGACGAAGTCGGAACCCGAGATCGAGTAGAACGGCACACCCGCCTCGCCCGCGACTGCGCGAGCGAGCAGCGTCTTGCCCGTACCGGGCGGCCCGTACAGCAGGACGCCCTTGGGGATCTTGGCGCCGACGGCCTGGAACTTCGCCGGCTCCTGGAGGAATTCCTTGATCTCGTACAGTTCCTCGACGGCCTCGTCCGACCCAGCCACATCGGCGAAGGTCGTCTTCGGCGTGTCCTTGGTGATGAGCTTGGCCTTGGACTTGCCGAACTGCATGACCTTGGAACCGCCGCCCTGCATCTGGTTCATCAGAAACAGGAAGACGACGACGATCAGGACGAAGGGCAACAGCGAGAGAAGGATCGAGACGAACGGGGACTGCTTCGACGGCGAGACGGTGTAACCCTTCTCGATGTCACCGCTCTCGAACTTCTGCTGCAGCGTGTTGGCCAGCTCGACGCCCTGGTTGCCGATATAGCTCGCCTGGAACTTGCTGCCGGACTCACCCTTGAGCTTCTGGCCGTCCTTCAGCTCGATCTTGAGAATCTGTTCGTCACCGGTGGTCAGCTTGGCCTGCTCCACCTGGTCCTTGCTGATCGCCTGGATCACCTTGCCGGTGTCCACCGTCTTGTAGCCGCCGGACGAGCCGACGACCTGCATCAACACGACCACGGCGAGGACGGCCAGCACGATCCACATGACCGGCCCACGGAAGTATCGCTTCACGTCCATCCATACGGAGCGAAGACGCCCCGTCCCTCCTGCCCGTAGGTAAATGCTGCTGTGAGAAAAGACTGTTCTTCGGACGGTACCCCAGCATTGTCACCCGCGACCGCGGGGGATGTCCGGCAAACCCGCCTTCGAAGGCTCCAACGGCGGGTGGGCGGTGAGGGTTCCCCAGAGTTCGGCCGGGTTCGGCCGGGGCCCTGCGCCGGCTCCGTCACGCCAGATCCGGACGGGCCGGAACTCAGCCGCCGTAGACGTGCGGGGCGAGCGTGCCGACGAAGGGAAGGTTGCGGTACTTCTCCGCGTAGTCCAGCCCGTAGCCGATGACGAACTCGTTGGGGATGTCGAAGCCGACCCACTTCACGTCGATCGCGACCTTCGCGGCGTCCGGCTTGCGCAGCAGGGTGCAGACCTCCAGGCTCGCCGGTTCGCGCGAGCCGAGGTTGGTCAGCAGCCAGGACAGCGTCAGGCCGGAGTCGATGATGTCCTCGACGATCAGGACGTGCTTGCCCTTGATGTCGGTGTCGAGGTCCTTGAGGATCCGGACGACGCCCGAGGACTGGGTGCCCGCTCCGTACGAGGAGACGGCCATCCAGTCCATGGTGACGGGGGTGGACAGCGCGCGCGCCAGGTCCGCCATGACCATCACCGCGCCCTTGAGCACGCCGACGATGAGCAGGTCCTTGCCCGCGTACTCCGCGTCGATCTTCGCGGCCAGCTCGACGAGCTTCGCGTCGATCTCTTCCTTGGTGAGGAGCACCGACTGAAGGTCGGTGCCCATGTCCTTCTCGTTCACCCGCGTCTCTTTCTTTGCCTTCCGGACCCGGACTGTTCCCCGGGCCGGACCGGCCGTTTCGCCTGCACTTCAGCCGCTTGCGCTTCAGCTCTGCCGAATCACCAGTCTGCCACCCTGCCGCAGCGCTTCAACGCGGCCGGGCAGGTTGATGGCCCCCTGGCCGCGCCAGCCGGTGATGAGGCGGTCGACTTCCTCGATGTGGCGGGCGAAGAGCGAACCGGCCGGGGATCCGGCGTCGATCACGGCGCGGCGCAGTACCCGGCGGCGTACCGCGGGCGGCAGGACGGAGAGCTTGGCGCACTCCAGCCGGCCGTCGTCGTCGCGCACCGAGCGGTCGGCCTCGGCCGCCCAGGTGTCGAGGGCGTCGGCATCGTCGCGGGAGAGCTGCGCCGTACGGGCGAGGGCTTCCACGACGCCCTTGCCCAGCGCCTTCTCCAGGGCGGGCAGGCCCTCGTGGCGCAGCCGGGAGCGGGTGTAGGCGGGGTCGATGTTGTGGGGGTCGTCCCAGACGGGGATCGACTGGACCAGGCAGGCCTTGCGGGCGGTCTGCCGGTCGAGTTGGAGGAAGGGGCGGCGGTAGCGGCCCGCGGGGCCCGACGCGGCGGCCATCCCGGAGAGCGAACGGATGCCGGATCCGCGGGCGAGGCCGAGCAGGACGGTCTCGGCCTGGTCGTCGCGGGTGTGGCCGAGGAGGACGGCGGCGGCGCCGTGGCGCTCTGCGGCGGCGTCCAGCGCGGTATAGCGGGCTTCGCGGGCGGCTGCCTCGGGCCCGCCGTCGCGGCCTACGTGCACGGCGACGGCCTCGACCGGGTCGAGGTGCATCTCGGCGAGGCGGGTGACGACCTCGCCGGCGCGGAGCCCGGAGCCCGGCTGGAGGTTGTGGTCGACGGTGATGCCGCCGGCCCTGACGGGGAGTTTGCGCGACTCGAAGGCGAGGGCGGAGGCGAGCGCCATCGAATCGGCGCCTCCGGAGCATGCGACGAGCACCAGCGGGGTATCGGGCCGTTCCGGAAGCCCGGCCCGCCGCGGGCCCGCTCCGGCTTCGGCGAACTCGGCCCGACCGGTCCGTTCGGTGTGGAGGTTGTATTCGGTGACGACGTCGTGGAGTACGCGGCGGACCGCCAGGCGTATCGCCGCGACCGCAGGATGGGGACCCATGTCCGGTGCCCTTCGGTGAGGTTCTGGGAGGGTGCCTCCGAGTGCCGGGACGCAGAGATCCCGTTACTCAGAGTGCGTCGATGGTGACAGAGCCAAGCTGTCCATCGAGCATTGCACGCCTTCCCATGCCCCTATGGTCCCTCGGATGGGTGATTGGAAGGGAAATCTCGTGCCATCGGGCGGGCCATGATCACGAATCTGCCTTACGGTGCACCCGCGCGACCCAGTCCGCCGGTTTGGCGATCTCCGCCTTGGTGGGGAGGGTGTTGGGCGAGGTCCAGACACGATTGAAACCGTCCATACCGACCTCGTCGACCACGGCCCGGACGAATTTCTCGCCGTCGCGGTACTGCCGCAGCTTGGCGTCGAGGCCCAGGAGTTTGCGCAGCGCCAGGTCCAGACGGCTCGCACCGCGCGCCCTGCGCTGCTGGAACTTCTCCCGGATCTCCGCGACGGAACCCACCACCTCGGGTCCCACCCCGTCCATCACGAAGTCCGCATGCCCTTCGAGCAGGGACATCACTGCGGTGAGGCGGCCGAGGATCTCGCGCTGGGCGGGCGTCTGGACGATCTCGACGAGGCTGCGGCCGCCGTCGTCGCCGTCCTCCCCCTGTTCGCCCTCGGGCCGGCTGCTCCCCGAGAAGGACTGGGCGGCCTCACGGAGGCGTTCCAGAACGGTCATCGGGTCGACGTCGGTCTCGTCGAGGAACGACTGGATTTCGCCCTGCAGATGGTCGCGGAGCCAGGGCACCCCGGTGAACTGGGTGCGATGGGTCTCCTCGTGGAGGGCCACCCAGAGCCTGAAGTCGTGTGGGTCGACGTCGAGTTCGCGTTCGACGTGGACGATGTTGGGGGCGACGAGCAGCAGCCTGCCGCCGCCCTTGGCAGAGGCGGGCAGCTCCCGGGTGGCGGGCGCGAAGGTCTCGTACTGACCGAGTACCCGGGAGGCCAGGAAGGACAGCAGCATGCCCAGTTCGACACCGGTCACCTTCCCGCCGACCGCGCCGAGCACGGCACCGCCGGGGCCGTTGCCACGCCTGTCCTGCATCTTCCCCAGCAGGGGACGCAGCAGTTCACGGAAGCCGGCGACGTTGGCCCTGATCCAGCCCGCCCGGTCGACGACCAGGACCGGCGTGTCCTCGGGTTCGTGCCCCTCCGGGATCATCCGGGTGAACGAACGGACGTGCTCCTCCGACGCCTTGGCATGTCGGCGGAGTTCCGCGACGACGGCGCGGGCCTCCTCGCGGCTGATTTCGGGCCCCGGCCGCACAAGCCGGGTCGCGGTCGCGACCGCGAGATTCCAGTCGACCATCTCGGCACCACCGACGCTCGTCATGCGTCAACCGTACGTGAGACGACCCCACGGTGGTGGGGTGTCAGCCGCTCATCGGGCGCCTTTGGTGAGGGTGGTGGCCAGGGCGTCGAGAGAGGTTTCCGCCTCGCGCGGGGATGTGGTGCCCGAAGCCAGAAAAGCGAAGGCGAGCAGCCGGCCCTGCGCGTCGACAGCCGTCCCCGCGAGGGCGTTCACCCCGGTGAGGGTGCCTGTCTTGGCCCGGATCAGGCCGGTGCCGCGGGAGCTCGCGGGGTAGCGGCTGCCGAGCGTGCCGCTGAAACCGGCCACCGGCAGACCGGTGAGCACCGGCCTGAGCTCGGGGTGATCCGGGTCGGCGGCAAGGGCCACCAGGGCTGCGAGCAGGCCGGCCGTCACCTTGTCACCGCGGTCCAGGCCGCTGCCGTCGGCGAGATTCGCGCCGGCCAGCGGCAGGCCCAGCTTCTTCAGCCGGTCGGTGACGGCCCGCCGCCCTCCGGCGAAGGAGGCCGGTTTGCCGGTCTTGAGCGCGGTCTGGCGGACGAGGGCTTCGGCGATGTCGTTGTCGCTGTTGGTCAGCGCCCGTTCCACGAGGGCGGAGAGCGGCTTCGAGAGGTGCGTGGCCACGGTTCTGGACCCTGCTGCGGCGCGCCCGGAGGAGGGGGCGGACCGCGTGGCGACACCGGCTTCGTCGAGCAGGTCCGCGAAGGCGCCGGCGGCGTCACCGGCCGGGTCGCCGGTACGGGGGGCGGGGCCGCGGTCGCTGCTGTCGAGCCGGCCCTCGTCGACCATGAGCGCGCTGACGGGCGCGATGTTCTCGTTGGGGCCGATGGGGTGCAGAGCAGGGCCCGAGTAGCGGGACGTGTCGTACTCCAGCTCGACCGTCGTGGTGCCGCCGTCGCGCAGGGCGTGCGCGGTGTCGGCGGCCAGGCCGCGCAGCGCGGCCTTGTCGAGGGTGGGGTCGCCGCCGCCGACAAGGGTGAGGGTGCGGGAGTCGGCGGACAGCCGGACCGTCGTCGCGATGCGGTGGCCCGGACCGAGAGCGGAGAGCGCGGCCACGGTGGAGGCGATCTTCACGGTGGAGGCGGGGGTCATGGGGGTGCCCGCGCCACGTGCGTACAGCTGTTCGCCTGTGGCCGTGTCGACGACGACCGCGGTGCGCACGGTGCCGAGCGCGGGCACGTCCAACAGCGGCGCGAGGGCGGCCTTCAGGCCGCTCGCGCCCGCCGGGGCCGTCAGGGCGGCGGTGTCACCCAGGGAGGTGAGTACGGCACGTGCGCTGGGTGCGGGCTCCGGCGAGGCAGGCGTGGACCGCCCGTGATGTGCGCCACCTGCGCGCTCCCGGGCAACCGCCCGGTCCTGCTCGGCCTTACGCTGACCGGAGTCCCAGGGACCGGCGGCCAGGACGGCTCCGGCGGCGACCACCAGGCCGAGCACCGCGGAGCCTACGACAAACCGCCAGTCGTTCGACCCGTTCCCTCGCTTCACGTACTTCGAGTCTTTCCACTTGCCCCACCTGTTCAACGGTTCGTTCGACGGTCTTTCCACCGGCTCGGCCACCGTTGACCAGCCCCTTTCGCGAGCACTCGTCTGCGTGAGGGACACTTAACCACCAGTCGTATGTGTTGATCATGGAGGAGCCACCCGTGGAGTTCGACGTCACCATCGAGATCCCGAAGGGTTCGCGGAACAAGTACGAGGTGGACCACGAGACCGGTCGGATCCGCCTGGACCGTCGACTCTTCACCTCGACCAGCTACCCGGCCGACTACGGCTTCGTAGAGAACACCCTCGGCGAGGACGGCGACCCGCTGGACGCGCTGGTCATCCTGGACGAGCCGACCTTCCCCGGCTGCCTCATCAAGTGCCGCGCCATCGGCATGTTCCGGATGACCGACGAGGCCGGCGGCGACGACAAGCTGCTGTGCGTCCCGGCGTCCGACCCCCGGGTGGAGCACCTGCGCGACATCCACCACGTGTCGGAGTTCGACCGCCTGGAGATCCAGCACTTCTTCGAGGTCTACAAGGACCTGGAGCCCGGCAAGTCCGTCGAGGGCGCCGACTGGGTCGGCCGCACCGAGGCCGAGGCCGAGATCGAGGCCTCCTACAAGCGCCTCGAGGCGCAGGGCGGCGCGCACTGACGTGATCCCTCCGGTTCCGCTTTCGGGCGGAGCTGTGCGGATCACGGCGCATCGGGCCGATCGGCCCCGCTGACCGTACGAGGAATGGGCGGCGCACCTTTCACCGGTGTGCCGCCCTTTCGCGTAGCGGCCCATGTCCGTGCCCATACTGGGCAGAAGCGCAGCCGAGGACGCGCAGCCGAGGAGGAACGAGGTCGAGTGGTGGCGGAAACGGGCGGTCCCGAGGACCAGAAGCCCCAGTCCGACGAGGCGCACAGCGCCTTTGCCCCGCCTGCCGGGGTGGGGCAGCCGCCGGCTCCGCCCGAGGACGACCACCCCACCTCGGAATTCGCCCTTCCGGCCGGTCTGCACACCGATCCGTCGGCGCCCTCGGGATCGGGCCAGGGTTCCGCTTCCGGCCCGGGGGGCGGTGCGGCCGCCGAAACCCTGAGTTCCGCTTTCGTCCCGCCGAGCGGGTACAACGCGCAGCATCAGGTGCCCGCCTTCACTCCGGCGCACGGCATTCCGATGGTCCGGCTGACCAAGGAAGCCCCTTGGCAGGACCGGATGCGCACGATGCTGCGGATGCCCGTGACCGAGCGTCCGGCGCCCGAGAGCGTGCAGAGGACCGACGATTCCGGCCCCGCGGTGCCCCGTGTGCTCGACCTGACGCTGCGTATCGGGGAGCTGCTGCTCGCGGGTGGCGAGGGTGCCGAGGACGTCGAGGCGGCCATGTTCGCGGTCACGCGCTCGTACGGTCTGGACCGGTGCGAGCCGACGGTCACCTTCACCCTGCTGTCCATCTCGCACCAGCCCTCGCTGGTCGAGGACCCCGTGACGGCGAGCCGTACCGTACGCCGCCGGGGTACCGACTACACGCGGCTGGCCGCCGTCTTCCAGCTGATCGACGACATCACGACCACGGAACACGTCGAGGTCTCGCTGGAGGAGGCCTACCGGCGCCTCGCGGAGATCCGCCGTAACCGGCACCCGTACTCGGGCTGGGTACTGACAGCCGCGGCCGGCCTGCTCGCCGGTTCTGCATCGGTGCTGGTCGGCGGTGGTGTGCTGGTCTTCATCGTGGCGGCGGCCGGCGCGATGCTCGGGGACCGGCTGGCCTGGCTCTGCGCCGGCCGCGGGCTGCCCGAGTTCTACCAGTTCATGGCTGCGGCCATGCCCCCCGCCGCGATGGGCATCGCGCTGACCCTCACCCATTCGACCGATGTCCGCCCGTCCGCGGTGATCACCGGTGGGCTGTTCGCGCTGCTGCCCGGGCGGGCCCTGGTGGCGGGTGTGCAGGACGGCCTGACCGGCTACTACATCACCGCGGGTGCCCGGCTGCTCGAAGTCATGTACTTCTTCATCGGCATCGTCGCCGGTGTGCTGCTGATGCTCTATCTGGGTGTCCAGCTCGGTGCCGAGTTGAACCCGGAAGCAAAATTCGTGCCCAACGACCGGCCGGTGCTGCAGATCCTGGCCTCGATGGCCCTCAGCCTGGCCTTCGCCATCCTGCTCCAGCAGGAACGCTCGACGGTGCTCGCCGTGACCCTCAACGGCGGCGTGGCCTGGATCATCTACGGGGCGATGGCTCGCACCGGCGGCATCTCGCCGGTGGCGGCGACAGCGGTGGCGGCCGGTCTGGTGGGACTGTTCGGCCAGCTGTTCTCCCGCTACCGGTACACCTCGTCGCTGCCGTTCATCACGGCGGCGATCGGCCCACTGCTGCCGGGCTCCGCAACGTACTTCGGTCTGCTGGGTGTGGCCCAGAACGAGCTGGACACCGGGCTCGCCTCGCTCTCCACCGCGGTGGCGACGGCGCTGGCGATCGCCATCGGGGTGAATCTCGGGGGCGAGATCTCCCGGCTGTTCATGCGGGTACCGGGAGCGGTCGAGGGCCCGACCCGCCGGGCGGCCAAGCGGACACGCGGCTTCTGATACGCGAACGGCGCCCTGTCCCGAACCGGGACCGGGGCGCCGTATGCATGGCTCGGGTGCGCGGTCAGCGCCTGGCGTGCCGCCCGCGCTGGCCGGAAGCGCCGCCCTGGCCGTTGCCCGGACCATTGCCCGGGCCGTTGTCGTACGGGCCCGCGCCAGGACCACCGTTGTACGGGCCGCTGCCCGGGCCGTTGTACGGACCCGCACCCGGGCCGCCGTTGTACGGACCCGCACCCGGCCCGCCGTTGAACGGGCCGTTGCCCGGGCCGCCGTCCGAGGGGCCACGGTCCTCGTGGCGCTCCGCCGCAGCCTCCTTCTTCGACCTGCTGCGGGCGCGCAGGAACTCGATCGCGATCGGCACCACCGAGATCAGCACGATCAGGATGAGGATCAGCTCGATGTGCTCATGCACGAAGTCGATCTTGCCGAGAGCGGCGCCGAGCACCGTCACGCCGACGCCCCAGAGGATGCCGCCGATGATGTTGAACGTGATGAACGAGCGGTAGTTCATCCGGCTCACACCGGCGATGATCGGCGTGAAGGTCCGGACGATGGGGACGAAGCGGGCCAGCACCAGCGACTTCGGTCCGTACTTCTCGAAGAACTCGTGCGCCTTCTCCACGTTCTCCTGCTTGAAGAGACGGGAGTCCGGGCGCCTGAAGAGGGCCGGGCCCACCTTGCGGCCGAAGAGATAGCCGACCTGGTCACCGACGATCGCCGCCAGCGCGACCAGGGTGCAGACCAGCCAGAGCGGGTACGTCAGATCTCCGGTGGTCACCAGCAGACCCGTGGTGAACAGCAGGGAGTCGCCCGGCAGGAAGAAGCCGATCAGCAGCCCGGACTCGGCGAAGACGATGAGCAGGAGGCCGGGAAGCCCGAAGGTGTTGAGCAGGTAATCCGGGTCCAGCCAGCTCGGGCCGAGCGCAAGCGTATTCAAGGGTCCGGGCTCCAGGATCGATCGATGGCGGCTGCGTGGCCGCTCAAAGCTATCAACGCTGCGGAGTGCCGCTGGGTTCCAGTGGCGTAAGCAGGGATGCGCGCGGTACGAACCGGGGCAAAGCTGTCCTCAGGAGGTGCCACCCCATGGGCATTGAGGACTACGGCGGCGGACAGACGGCCCGGGCGGACGTGCTCGTCGTCACCACGAACGACGTACCCGGCTACCAGGTGACGCACGTCATCGGCGAGGTCTTCGGCCTCACCGTCCGCTCCCGCCACCTCGGCAGCCAGATCGGCGCCGGGCTGAAGTCGATGATCGGCGGCGAGCTGAAGGGGCTGACCAAGACCCTGGTCGAGACCCGCAACCAGGCGATGGAGCGGCTCGTCGAGCAGGCCAAGGCGCGCGGGGCCAACGCGGTGCTGATGATGCGGTTCGACGTGAGCGAGGCGGCCGACGTGGGCACGGAGGTCTGCGCCTACGGAACCGCGGCCGTGATCAGCAACACCTGACCGGCCGGCCCCGCACGAGCCCGCACCGTTCGCCCGGACCGATCCCGCACCGTTCGCCCGGACCACTTCCCGGAGGTTTGCCGCATGCCCACGTCGGTCAACGTCGCCGTCATCTACTACTCCTCGACCGGCACCGTCGCCGCTGTCGCCGAGGCCATCGCGAAGGACGCCGAGAACGCCGGCGCCCAGGTACGGCTGCGCAGAGCCGCCGAGCTCGCCCCGCAGGCCGCCATCGACTCCAACCCGGCGTGGGCCGCGAACGCGAAGGCGACGGCCGGCATCCCCGAGGTCTCGCCGGACGACATGATCTGGGCGGACGCGGTGATCCTCGGTACGCCCACCCGGTACGGCAACGTCACCGCCCAGCTCAAGCAGTTCCTCGACACCCTGGGCGGCCTCTGGCAGGCGGGACAGCTCGCCGACAAGGTCTACAGCGGCTTCACCTCCACCAGCACGGCACACGGCGGCCAGGAGTCCACACTGCTCGCGCTCTACAACACGGTCCACCATTTCGGCGGCATCCTCGTCGCCCCCGGCTACACGGACCCGTCGAAATTCGTCGACGGGAATCCGTACGGCACCTCGCACGTGGCGGGGCAGGGCGACATCCCGGTCGGTGAGCAGACCCTGACCGCCGCCAGGGTCCAGGCCGAACGCGTCGTGAAATTCACCCGGGCCATCAAGACCGGACTCGCGGCCGAGAACTGAAGGAGAGTCCACAGATGCCGCTCCACAAGGGTTCCCACGGCAAGGCTCCGTCCGACGAGCACCGCAGGCTCGCCCTCAACCCGTTCTTCGGGGAGGCCGACCCGACCGCGCCGATGGCCACCGCGCCGCCCAGGCACCACCTGCCGGACGGTCCGCTGCCGCCTTCGACCGCCTACCGGCTCGTCCATGACGAGCTGATGCTCGACGGCAACTCCCGGCTGAACCTCGCGACGTTCGTCACCACCTGGATGGAGCCCCAGGCCTCTGTGCTGATGGGCGAGTGCCGGGACAAGAACATGATCGACAAGGACGAGTACCCCCGCACCGCCGAACTGGAGCGGCGCTGTGTGGCGATGCTCGCGGATCTCTGGAACGCCCCGGACCCGGCGACCGCCGTGGGCTGTTCGACCACCGGTTCCAGCGAGGCCTGCATGCTGGCGGGGCTGGCGCTCAAGCGGCGCTGGACGGCACGGAACACCGACCGCTACCCGGCGACCGCCCGGCCCAATCTGGTGATGGGCGTCAATGTGCAGGTCTGCTGGGACAAATTCTGTACGTTCTGGGAGGTCGAGCCCCGCCAGGTCCCCATGGACGGCGAGCGCTTCCATCTGGACCCGCAGGCGGCAGCCGACCTCTGCGACGAGAACACCATCGGCGTGGTCGGCATCCTCGGCTCCACCTTCGACGGTTCGTACGAGCCGATCGCGGAGCTCTGTACCGCGCTGGACGAGCTCCAGGAGCGCACCGGGCTCGACATCCCCGTCCATGTGGACGGGGCGTCCGGCGCGATGGTGGCCCCCTTCCTCGACGAGGACCTGGTGTGGGACTTCCGGCTGCCCCGGGTCTCCTCGATCAACACCTCCGGGCACAAATTCGGCCTGGTCTACCCGGGTGTGGGCTGGGCTCTGTGGCGCTCGCCGGCCGAGCTGCCCGAGGAGCTGGTTTTCCGGGTCAACTATCTGGGCGGCGACATGCCGACCTTCGCGCTGAACTTCTCCCGGCCCGGCGCGCAGGTGGTGGCGCAGTACTACACGTTCCTGCGGCTGGGCCGGGAGGGCTACCGGGCGGTTCAGCAGGCGTCCAGGGATGTGGCACGCGGGCTGGCCAAGGAGTTCGAGGCGCTGGACGGCTTCCGGCTCCTCACCCGGGGCGACGAACTGCCGGTGTTCACCGTGACGACGGAGCCCGACGTGGACGCGTACGACGTCTTCGACGTGTCGAGGCGGCTGCGTGAGCACGGCTGGCTGGTGCCCGCGTACACCTTCCCCGCCAACCGTCAGGACCTGTCGGTGCTGCGGGTGGTCTGCCGCAACGGATTCTCCTCGGACCTCGCGGAACTGCTGCTGGAGGACATGCGCAGACTCCTGCCCGAACTGCGCCAGCAGTCGGGCCCGTTGAGCCGCAAGCACGGGCCGCAGACAGCCTTCCATCACTGAGGGGCAGCCCCGGTCAGCGGCTGAGTCGGGCGAACTTCCGTACTGCCAGCGGGAAGAACACCGCGGTCAGCGCCACCGGCCAGGCCATCGCGAGCAGTTCGGCGTGTTCGGCGGCCCAGGATCCCCCGGCCCCGCCCGGGTTGCCGAACAGGTCGCGTACGGCCGTCGCCGTGGCCGACATCGGGTTCCATTCGACGACCGCGCCCAGCCGGCCCGGCATCGAATCCGGCGACGCGAAGACGTTGGAGAGGAAGCCGACCGGCCAGACCAGGATCTGGACCGCCTGCACCATCTCCGGCTTGCCCGCCACCATCGCCAGGTGGATGCCGATCCACAGCATCGCGAACCGCAGCAGAAGCAGCAGCCCCACCGCTCCCAGTGCGGCGGCCGGCCCGTCGTGCCAGCGCCAGCCGATCGCGTATCCCACGCCGATCATCACGGCGAGCGCGGCCACCGACTGGATCATGTCCGCGACGCTCCGTCCGACCAGGACCGTGCCGGAGACCATCGGCATGGAGCGGAACCGGTCGATGACCCCCTTGTTGAGGTCCTGGGTGACGGCGAGCATCGTTCCCTCCAGGCCGAAGGCCATGGTGAGCGCGAGCATGCCGGGCACCAGGAACTCGGTGTTGTCCCCGTTGACGCCCTGGCCGCCGCCGACCAGGTAGTTGAACATCAGGAGCAGCATCACCGGGAAGACCAGGCCGACGACCATCTGCACCGGCTGCCGCGCCCAGTGCGCCAGTTCGCGCCGGGTCATCGTCCAGGAATCGGTCAGCGCCCAGCCGACGCCGCCCGCTCCTGCCGCTGCCGTACTCATACCGCCACCGCCGCATCCGTCGCCATGTGCACCGCTTCGTCCGTCCGGGTGAGGGACAGGAACACCTCGTCCAGCGTGGGGCGGCGCACCGCGATGTCCTCCGCCTCGATGCCCGCCTCCTCCAGTGCTCGTACCGTCCGGGTCAGGGCCGCCATCCGGTCCGGAGCCGGAGCACTGAGCAGCCGCCGGTCCGCGTCCACGCTCACGCCCTCCCCCAGGAGCTCCGCCGCGGCACCGAGCCGGGCCACGTCGCGGACGACCACATCGATGCGGTCACCGCCGACCATCGCCTTGAGCTGATCGGCCGTCCCCTCCGCGATGGCCCGGCCCCCGTCGATCACCGAGATCCGGTCGGCCAGCTGGTCCGCCTCCTGCAGATACTGCGTGGTCAGCAGCACGGTCGTGCCGCTCGACGCCAGGGAGCGCACGGCGCTCCACACCTCGGTCCGGCCGCGCGGGTCGAGTCCGGTCGTGGGCTCGTCCAGGAAGAGCACCTCCGGATCCGTGATCAGGGACGCGGCCAGGTCGAGGCGGCGGCGCATGCCTCCGCTGTACTGCTTGACCGCCTTGCGCCCGGTGTCCGCGAGCCCGAACCGCTCCAGGAGCTCGTCGGCCCGCACGCCCGCCCAGCGTGCGCCCAGGTGGTACAGCCGGCCGAACATCTCCAGGTTCTGCCGTCCGCCGAGCTCCTCGTCGACGGCCGCGTTCTGCCCGAGCAGCCCGATCCTCCGCCGGACCTCGGCGGCCTTGTCCCGTACGTCGAATCCCGCCACCTCGACCCGGCCCTCGTCGGGCCTCAGCAGGGTCGACAGGATGCGTACGGCGGTGGTCTTGCCCGCCCCGTTGGGGCCGAGCACTCCGTGCACCGCGCCGCTGCGGACGGTGAGGTCCAGCCCGCCCAGGGCGCGCTTCTCCCCGTACCGCTTGTGCAGTCCCTCGACGACGATCGCGTCGTTCACGATCCCACCCGCCCCTCCGGATCACGTAGTCAAACTTGACTAGTGACGCCAAGGTAAGCCATCCGGCAGCATTCGTCAAACTTGATTAGCTGGCGTCCCCGGGATCGGGGATCCCTGTCGCGTAGGGGTTCTCCTGCCCCTCGGACAGCACCCCGACGAAGGGTTCACCCTCACCCGCGAAGGTGTACGCCCCCCGCTCGATCCGCTCGATCAGACCGCGGGTCCACTCGGCACCCGCGTCCGCCGAGTGGACCCACAAATGCATGATCTCGCCGATGTGCCCGAGCGATTCGGGACCGTCCGCCGGTGTGTAGTGCTCCGTGACCGAGGCCCGCCAGCCCTCGATGGCAGCGATGCGCTCATGGAGCAGAGCCACCGCCTCGGACCGCTCGAGGTCGACGATGAAGCCGATGCCCGCCGAGAGCACATCCATGCCCTGGTCGTACGACGTGAGCGCCGCGCGCAGCAGGGTGAGGAACTCCTCGGCGCCCTGCTCGGTGATCTCGTACTCGGTACGGGGCGGGCCGCCGACCGTCGAAGGGGCGGTCTCGTGCGCGAGGAGCAGGCCCTGCTTCGCCATCTGCTTCAGCGCGTGGTAGATCGAGCCCGGCTTGGCGCTGGACCACTCGTGCGCGCCCCAGTACTCGAGGTCGTTGCGGACCTGATAGCCGTGCGCGCGGCCGTGCTGACGTACGGCACCGAGGACCAGGAGCCGGATCGCGGACATACCACCCACCCTTTGTATTCAACTTTGACTAGGGTAGCCCGCTTCTGCGGCGACCAACTGGAGGGCGGTCGTGCCGTCCAGCGACTCGCGGATGATGTCGGCGTGCCCCGCGTGCCGGGCGATCTCCTCGACGAGATGGACCAGCAGCCAGCGCATCGAGCAGCGCTCGGCCTTCGGGTACCAGGGCGCCTCGGGGAGCGGAAAGGTGTCGTTCATGCTGTCGACCCCATGAATGAACGTCTCGGTCTCCGCAGCGATCTTCGACCAGAGCTCGATCATCTGCGGAATCGTCTCGTCACCGACGAGCCGGAAGCTGTCGGCCCAGGTCTCCGCGGTGCGCTGCTTCTCGTTCGGCAGCTGCTGAGCCATCCGCAGCCAGTTCAGCTCCGTCTCGGCCACGTGCTTGAGCAGCCCGGAGAGGGAGAGCTCACTGGCGCTGGGGTGACTCGCCGCCTGCTCCTCGCTGAGCCCCAGCACGGAGCGCCGGATCGCGCCGCGCTGCGCCTCGACGAAGGCCAGAAGCGCGCCGCGCTCGTCGCCGGGAGCCTCTGAGGGAACGTGAGTGACCATGATGTCTGCCTTCGGTGGTACGTGACGGTATTGCCTACCCCGTCAACGTACGGACCCATCAGGTCTGCCTCTGCCCTCAACCCGCGGTTGTCAGAAGGGAAAAACCGTTCGCCCGTACTGGATCGAGATCCACCTCTGGGTGGTGAAGGCCTCCACGGCCGCCTCACCGTTCAGCCGCCCCATGCCGGACATCTTCTCGCCCCCGAACGCGACCAGCGGATCGTCCTGAACGGTGGCGTCGTTGACATGGAACATCCCGCTCGCGATGCGCCGGGCGAACCGCACCCCGCGCTCCACGTCCGCCGTGTGCACCGCGCCGCTCAGCCCGTAGGGACTGTCGTTGACGATCCGTAGGGCCTCGTCCTCGCCGTCGAACGGCACGAGCAGTGCGACCGGGCCGAATATTTCCTGTTCGAGCAGCGGCGAGTCGTCCGGCAGGCCGGCCAGCACAGTGGGCTCGACGAGATTGCCACGGGTGCGGCCCCGGACGAGCGCGGTGGCCCCTGCCGCGAGCGCCTCGTCGACCAGTGCCGCGAGCGCGTCCGCCTGGAACTCGCTGATGACCGGGCCGATGCGGGTGGCCGGGTCGCGCGGGTCGCCCGTCGTGAGCGCGGCCACCGCGGCGGTGAACCGCTCGGTGAACTCCTTCTCGACGGACCGGTCGACCAGAATGCGGTTGGCGGCCATGCTGACCTGCCCCTGGTACAGGAAGCGGCTGAAGACGGCCGCCCGGACCGCGTAGTCGATGTCCGCGTCCTCCAGCACCACCAGGGCGCTGTTGCCGCTCAGTTCGAGGATCGTCTTCTTGAAGAGTCCGGCGGCGGTGGCCGCGACATGCCGCCCGACCCGGTCCGAGCCGGTGAACGAGATCACCTTGGGTACGGGGTGCTCGATGAACGCGTCGCCGATCTCGGCACTGTCGGTGATCACGATGTTGAGCAGCCCGGCGGGCAGCCCGGCGTCCTCGAAGATCCTGGCGACCAGCCCTCCGCCGACGACCGGGGCGTTCTGGTGGGGCTTCACGACCACCGCGTTGCCGAGCGCGAGAGCGGGGGCGACCGTCTTCATCGTCACCAGGAAGGGGAAGTTGAAGGCGCTGATCACACCTATGACACCGACAGGCAGCCGGTAGACCCGGTTCTCCTTGCTGTCGGCGAGCGAGGGCAGCAGCCGCCCCGCGGGACGGAGCGTCTGCCGGACCGCCTCGCGCAGGAACTCCTGGGCGGCACGGACCTCGTACTCGGCCTTGAACCGCGTGCCGCCGAGCTCGTCGATGATCGCCTCGACGATGTCGTCATGGCGCTCACCCACAAGGCGTACGGCGTTTTCGAGCACGGCCCTTCGCTCGTACGCCGTGGCCGCCGCCCACTCGGCCTGGGCGCGCTCGGCCGCCCGGTAGGCCCGGTCGACCTCCGCCGCGGTGGCCACCGTGATGGCACCGAGCTTTTCGCCGTTGTAGGGATTGAAATCAATGATGTCCCACGAGCCGCTGCCGGTCAGCCACTCGCCATCGATGTACTGGTGGGCCAGTTCACTGAAGAAGGACATGCAATCCCTTACTGCAGGCGCAGACTCCTGTCGGTATGTCATCGTACTGGCGAATCACGTCAGTTGAAGGAGACCGCGAAGGAGATCCCGGCTCTCTTCGGGTCCCGGGCTCTCCTCGTGGAGCCGGACCATGGCCTTTTCGTACTGGGCGACCTCCTCGGCCTTGTCCAGATAGAGCGCACTTGTCAGCTGCTCCAGATAGACAATGTCCGACAGGTCGGATTCCGGAAAGCTCAGCATGGTGAATGCGCCGCTCTCGCCCGCATGGCCGCCGAAGCTGAAGGGCATCACCTGAAGTGTGATGTTCGGCTGTTCCGACATATCGATCAGATGCCGCAACTGGGCGCGCATCACCTCGCGTTCGCCGTACGGACGGCGCAGCGCCGCCTCGTCGAGCACGGCGTGGAACCGGGGCGCGCGCTCGGAGACGAGTACCTTCTGACGCGCCAGCCGCAGCGCGACCCGGCGGTCGATCTCCGCCGCGGGGGCACCGCGCATGCCACGCGAGACGACCGCGTGCGCGTATGCCTCCGTCTGCAACAGACCGTGGACGAACTGGACTTCGTAGATCCGGATGAGCGAGGCCGCCCCCTCCAGACCTATATACGTCTGGAACCAGCCGGGCAGCACATCGCCGTAGCTGTGCCACCAGCCCGCCACATTGGCCTCACGGGCCAGGCCGAGAAGGGAGTCCCGCTCCGCCTCGTCCGTGACTCCGTAGAGCGTGAGCAGGTCCTCGACGTCCCTGGCCTTGAAGCTCACCCGTCCCAACTCCATGCGGCTGATCTTCGATTCGGAGGCGCGGATGGAGTAGCCGGCCGCCTCACGGGTGATGCCGCGCGACTCGCGCAGGCGCCTGAGCTGTGAGCCCAGCAGGATGCGCCGCACCACAGATCCACTCGACTCGCCTGCCGGCACTGGTCCAACCCTCCCCATCGCTTCCCGGACTCCGGGGTCCCCCCGAACCCCGGAGGCGGATTCTGCCACCAAAACGCTTCAGCCCGTACTCATTCGATTACGGAAATGGCAAGAGTTCCGGAAAGCTCCGAAACTTGATGCCGGAAGAAATGAGTAAGAACCGGCACGCTACCGGGCAGGTCCGGCGCGTGCACGTGCATCTGCCCTTGCATCTGCCCTGCGCATTCGGAACCATGGTCCTCGCGCACCTGCGTGCTCGTTCGTGTTGTGCCGCTGTACCCCGCAGTACCGCTACAAGCAGCAGTACCGCTACAGCCGCGAATCCCGGGAGTGCCTCGCATGGGGACGAATGGATCGACGATGCTCGAGCCGTTACGGCAGGGGCTTCCACCCATCGACCCCTCGGCGGTCGCGGGTTCGGCCTCCTGCACGCTGCCGGCCCGGTTCGAAGCGGTGGGCGGCGCGCGGAAGTTCACCCGTACGACACTGACCTCGTGGGACCTCGGCGACCGGTTCGACGATGTCGCCCTGGTCGTCTCCGAGCTGGTCACCAACGCACTGCGGCATGCCCTTCCCGCCGACCCCCCGCGCGAGCGCCCGGACACGCCCGTGCGCCTGCATCTGATGCGCTGGACCTCACGGCTGGTGTGCGCGGTGCGCGATCCCAGCGACAGGAGCCCGGTGGCGGGCGAGGCCGCGGACTCGGCCGAGTCGGGACGCGGGCTGTTCCTGGTGGAGTCGTTCAGCGACTGCTGGGGCTGGCATCCCGCCCCCGTCCTGGCCGGCGAGCAGCAGGCCGGCGGAGCCCGCCACGGCAAGGTGGTCTGGGCTCTGTTCCGGCTGTCGGACAGGACCCCGGCGGACGGGACGGCTCCGCAGCGCCCGCTCCTCGACAGCGCGGTGCCGGCCGACGTATTTCCTGACAGCGTGTAGGCGGAGCGGCGGACGGGACGCTTTCAGGCTCCCGCCGCCAGATGGTCGAACTCCCCGTCCTTGACGCCCAGCAGCAGTGCCTCTATCTCGGCCGGCGTATAGACGAGGGCGGGCCCGTCCGGGTGGCGCGAGTTGCGCATCGCCACATTCCCGCCGGGCAGTTTCGCGAACTCCACACAGGACCCCTGGGAGTTGCTGTGTCTGCTCTTCTGCCAGACGACTCCGCGAAGCTCTGTGGCCGCCATGCCGTTGTACACGTGGTGCACAGGACGCTCCCCGAGTTGCAAGGTGCAAGTGTCAACTAGCTCGGATCATAGCTGTGTTCATATGCCAATGCATGAGCAGATGCACGTGCACGGGGGGTATGCGCGCGATTACAGCTTTCCCGGCCGACTGGGCACCCCCGCTGAGGGAGAGACGAACGGCACGCCTATTTGGCTCCCTCTTCCGGAAGTTGTTCCGTTCTCCCCTGGTAGCTTGGCGCGGACTTTTGACCGCGAATCAACAAGGGGGAACTCCACATGGACAGGCTCGTACGGTCCGGCGTCGTCTTCGCCGCAGGCCTCGTCGCCGCTCTCACGCTCACCGCATGCGGCAGCGGTGACGACAGCGGCAAGGCCAAGAACTCCGATGCCGGGCAGAGCGCGACACCCGGCGCCGGCACCGAGGACAGCGGCGAGCCGGGAGCGGACGCGGCGGCGCTGGACGGCACGTGGGCGGGTCTGTCCGGCGGCAAGGCCGTCGCCCTGTCCGTCGCCTCCGGCAAGGTGGCGCTCGTCGCCGACCAGCACGTCTGCCAGGGCGATGTGAAGGACATGGGCAAGGTGATGCTCGCCCTGTCGTGCACCGACGGGAACACCGACCGCACCATGGGATCCATCGAGTCCAACGACGGCAGGACGCTCGTCGTCTCCTGGGACGCCGGAGCCAAGGACACCCTGACGAAGACCGACACAGGCAAGCTGCCGACCGGGCTGCCGGACGTCCCCGCCCCCTGACGCGCCGCCGGCCCCGGAGCCTGCCGGGTGGCCTTCGATCGCCCGGTCGGACGTTGCCGGGCCGGCTCTCAGACCCTGCGCTTGCCCTTGGGACTGTCCAGGCTCTGCGCGAACTCCTCCAGGGCGTCGAGCAACATGGCTGCTCCGCTGCGCACGAAGGCGTTGGGCGGCGGCACCGCCTCCGGGTGGCCTTCCGGCCTGTCCCAGCCCGCGAGTACCTGGCGCACCGGTTCCCAGTCCGGCACGCGGCGCTCCCGCACCGCCTTCGCGCCCTGTTCGGTGACCCGCCGCAGCGTGGCCGCCAGGTCCGCCGCCCCAGGCACCGGGGTGGCCGTGCCGGCCGGCAGGTGGGCCTCCAGCAGCATCGTGACCCGGCCGAACTGGGCAAGCGCGTGCTGGGCCTCGTCGGCGGCGACGCGGGAGATGCCGCGGTGGCGTACGGGTTCGTGCCGGGCGGTCGCCAGCGCCTCCTGCCAGGCGACGCGCGCCTCACGGGTGGCGAGCAGCGCGTTCCGCACATCGGCGTCGCTCCGGGCCGCCGGATCGGCGTACCCGTCGAGGACGGTCGCCGCGTACCGCGCGTCCGTGACCAGCCAGCGGGCGAGCCGGTTGCGCAGCCGCGGGGTCTCCCAGGCCGGGTAGACGGCGTACGAGACCATCGCGAGCATGCCTCCGGCGAGCGTGAGGACGACCCGTTCGAGGACGGTCTGCGACCAGTCCTCCCCCGCCATGCCGAGCAGGAAGACGACATAGGCGGAGACGCAGGCCTGGCTGACCGCGTATCCGCTGCGCATCAGCAGGTACATCAGCCACGCGCAGGTCACCGCGAGGACGGCGGCGAGCGTCACGCCCGGCTCGACCGCCTGCACGAGGGCGGTGGCGAGGGCCACTCCGACGACGGTGCCGCCGAACCGGGCAACGGACCGGGAGTAGGTCTGCGAGAAGTCCGGGCGCATCGCCATCACTGCTGCCATCGGCGCCCAGTAGCCGTGCCCGAAGGGCAGTGCGGCGCCCAGCAGGAAGCCGAGGGTGGCGACCGCCGAGAGCCTGACGGCGTGCCGCAGGACCGGCGACTCCCTGCGCAGTTCGCGACGCATCGCCGTCAGCGCCACCGGGACGAGCCGCAGCAGGCTGGGGCGGCGCCGGGTGTCCGCGGCGTGCCCGGCCGGCTCACGGGTGCCGGCGCCCTCGGCGATCTCGATGACGTCCGCGAGCAGTGTGTTCAGCCGGTCGGCGGCACGGCGCGGAGGCCCGGCCAGGATCACCTCGTTGTCGGGGGTCCCCAGGACCCCCAGGTCGGTGGCGGCGAGGTGGACCGGCTCCCCGTGCCGGACAGCCTGGGCCGCCGCGTCCAGTACGGATCCGGCCGCACCGAGCAGCTCTCGCACCCAGACCCGCTCCAGCCCGTCACCGGGCACTCCCAGTGCCGGGTCCGCCAGGGACGCGAGGACCGGCCGCAGCCGCTCGGCGACGCCTCGCGCGCCGTGCAGTTCGACGGGGAGCCGGCGGGCCTCACGGGGGGTGATGGCGGCGGCGCTGCGGGCGGTCATCAGCGGTACAGGGTCGAAGGGGGCGACCGGGTCGTGGCGCAGCCTGCGGGCGTAGTCGGCCTCGGCGGCGAGGGCGTCGGCGAGCGCGTCGCGCTGGGCGCCCCATCTGCGTACCGGGAACAACACGATCAGGGCCGCCTGGACCAGCCCCCCGAACGCCATCATCGCGGCGTGTGCGGCGGCTTCGGCGACGGAGCCGGGAAGAGTGATCGTGACCAGCATGATCGCGACGTTGGATCCCGCGAGGATGCCGGCCGTGGGGCCCACTGCCCAGGTCATCCCGGCGACGAACGTCCAGAGCGCCAGCAGGACCAGGAACACGACGGGCTCGGTGATGCTGACGTAGCCGACGAACGTCGACACGGCCAGGCTGCTGCCGGAGATCAGGGCGAGCACGGGCCGGGGGCGCCAGCTGCGCTCGAAGGTGGCGATCGCCGCCTGGAAGGCCCCGAAGGCGGAACTGGCCGCAATCACCGGGCCGAAGAAGGCGAGGGACAGCCCGACGACCAGGGCGAGGCCCGCGGCACCACGCAGTGCGACCAGCGGTTCGAGACGCTGTCGCTCGATACTCAGACCCGAGCGGGCGGTCTCCTTCAGCGCCCGGAGCCAGCTCATGGGCCGAGCCTAACCTCAATCCCCCGCAAGCCCGACTTATGCCGCTCTCTCCGTGCTACCGGCTGATTTCCGGCCCCCTGCCGCCCATCCTGGCCCGGTCCGCCGCGGCCGTGCCGTGGTTCCAGCCCTCGGCGTCCGTGACTCCGCGCACCCGGGCGGTGGTGGTCCGCGGGAACATCCGCTCCGCCGTGTCCGTGACCGCGACGTCCCGGGCCGCCAGCACCGGCAGCAGACCGCCGGGGACGGCGCTGTCCTCACCCGTTCGGCTGCCGGCGTCGGCCGCCGCCGTGACGCGTGCGGTGTCGTCGGCGAGGCGGCTGCCCAGACGCTGGGCGTACGCCATCAGGAAGGACTGCCGGAAGGTCTTGGTCCGCTTGCGCCCGCCGGCCCTCTGCCCGGCTTCCGCCTTCGTCATCGCGGCCGTGCCCTGCACCAGCAACGAGGTGAAGAGCAGCTCCACGGCCTCCAGGTCCGGCTCGAAGCCCACGACCGTGGTGAAGCCCAGATCGCTGTTCCACACGGCCCGGCAACGGTTCGCGGAGGCGAGCGAGTCGAGCAGGATCGCCTTCGCGCTCTCGTACGGGGCATCGACCCCGATCCGGCAGGCTCCCGGAGTACCGGAGCTGTGGGTCCGGGCGGCGAGCAGGGCCTCGTCGATGCTGTGCCGGGCCATCAGCTCCTGGGCCTTGGTGGTGAGTGCCTCCGCCTCCTCCGGGAAGCCGGTCGCCTCCGCCTTGGCGAGCAGGGCACGGATCCGGGTGAGCATCCGCGGTTCGTCGTGAGCGGGGGGCCGGTGGAGGTCGTCGGCCGCAGTGCCGGGCGGCGGGCCCACCGGCTCGATCGCCGGGAGCCGCAGGAGGAGGCGGTACAGCTCCAGCAGCGCGGAGGCGTACGTGAAGCGGTCGGGCCGGTTGCGCGGCGCCGGGGCGGGCAGCCCGGCGAGCTGGTCCGCCCAGCGCGGCGGCAGTTGTCCGTAGCGCTCCGTCTCCGCGGTGATCAGCGCGGCGACAAGCCCTGCCCCGGCCTCGTCCAGCTCGCGCCGGACGATCCGTACGACATCGGCGGGATGCCAGCCGCGTGCCCAGGCACGCCGGACGAAGTCCTCGCCGCGGCGGTGCAGCGCGTCGTCGGCCGACGGATCGGCGGCGAGAAGGGAGGCCCCGGCGTCGAGTCCGGCGTCACCGTCCGAGTAGAGGGCTGCCGCGCATGCCTGGTCGATCACCGATTCCATCAGGTCAGGGTAGGCGGGACGGGGCAGGCGGGGCCGGTCGGGCGGGGCGGCGCCGGGGCACCCTGCTCTCAGTGCGCCCCGGGAAGCAGCACGAGCTTTCCGCGTACGTGCCCCGCCTCGCTCAGCTCCTGGGCCCTTGCCGCATCACGGAGCGCGAACGTCTGCGCCACCGGAATCCGGAGACCGCCGACAGCGGCCAGCTCTGCGTACTCCGCGAGCCGTTCACCCTCGCCCGGACGTGTCCCGCCGCCCGCCGAGAAGGCCACGCCGTATGCCGCCGCGTCCGCGTCGGCGATGGTGACGATCCGGTCGGCCGTACCGCCGCGCAGTTCGACCGAGTCCGCCAGTGCGCCCTTGCCCGCGGCGTCGAACACCGCGTCCACGCCCTGCGGCGCCACCGCGCGGACCCGTCCCACGAGCCCGTCCCCGTACGCCACCGGAATCGCGCCGAGCACCCGCAGGTAGTCGTGGTTGGCGGGCGATGCCGTCCCGATGACCGTGGCGCCGCGGGACACGGCCAGCTGGACCCCGGCGGAACCCACCGCTCCGGCCGCTCCGTGCACCAGCAGGGTGTCGCCCTCGGTCAGCGCGAGCTCATCCAGCACCCGGGCGGCGGTCGCGGTCGCCACGGGCAGGGCCGCGGCCTCCTCCCAGCCCAGCCCCTCCGGCTTGGCTGCGACGGCGTCCGCGTCGGCCAGGGCGCAGGCGGCGTACGCGCCGGTGGCGCTCCGCCCGAGAACCTCGTCCCCGACCGCGAACCCGGTGACACCCTCACCGGTCTCGTCGACGACTCCCGCGAACTCGCTACCGGGTGTGGCGGGCAGCGGGGTGGGAAAAGCAGCCTCCATCCAGCCGTTGCGGATCTTGTAGTCGACCGGATTGACCCCGGCGGCCCTGACCGCCACCCGGATCTGTCCGGGTCCTGCGTGGACATCGTCGGTCCGGGTGAGGCGCAGTACCTCGGGGCCGCCGAACTCCTCGTACACGATCGCTTCCATCACCTGTCTCCTCCGCACTCCTCCGCGCACCGGGACACGCAGCGCGTCCCTCACCGATACTCGCGGCTGCCGCGCGCTCCCGCCCGCCGAGCCGGGCCCGCTGCACCCCCATCGATGTCAGTGCCGGGTGCCAGACTCGGACCATGACCGAACGTTGGGCTCTGGCCGCCGCGGAGGCGGGCGCCGCACTCCTGGTGCCGCTGGAGCGCGACGGCCTGCCCGCCGGCCCGGTCGTCGTCGAGCCCGACCTCGTCGAGTCCGTCCGTTCCCGCCCCGAAGTGTTCCGCTGGGTCTGGCGGTCGACCGCGGAGATCTACCCCAGGCTGCTCGCGGCGGGCGTGCGCGTCGAGCGGTGCTACGACATGGAGTGTGCCGAGCTGCTGCTGCTCGGCCACGAGGGACGGCTCGGGGAGCCGCGCTCCGCCGCCGCGGCCTGGGCCCGGCTGCGGAATGCCCCGGTGCCGCCGGATCCGCCGGCCCGCTCCGCGGAGCCCGGTTCCCAGTCCTCCCTCTTCGAACCGCAGTCCGGCACGGACGTGCCGTTCGAGGCGCTGCTCCAGGTGTACGCGGAGCAGCTGCGTCGCCACGATGCGGCGGAGCACCCGGACAGGATGCGGCTGCTCACCGCCTCCGAGTCGGCCGGCATGCTGGTCGCCGCGGAGATGAACAGATCAGGGCTCCCCTGGCGGGCCGACGTGCACCGGGAGGTGCTCCACGGCCTGCTGGGCGAGCGCTACGCGGGCGGCGGCGAGCCCCGCAGGCTGGCCGAGCTGGCCGACGAGGTCTCGGCCGCGTTCGGCAGACGGGTGCGTCCCGATCTGCCCGCCGACGTGGTGAAGGCCTTCGCGCAGGCCGGGATCAAGGTGAAGTCGACCCGGCGCTGGGAGCTGGAGGAGCTGGACCACCCGGCGGTCGAGCCGCTGATCCACTACAAGAAGCTGTACCGCATCTGGACGGCCCACGGCTGGAGCTGGCTCCAGGACTGGGTCCGCGAGGGCCGCTTCCGCCCCGAGTACCAGCCGGGCGGCACGGTCAGCGGGCGCTGGACGACCAACGGCGGCGGGGCCCTGCAGATCCCCAAGGTGATACGGCAGGCGGTCGTCGCCGACGAGGGCTGGCGCCTGGTCGTGGCGGACGCCGATCAGATGGAGCCGCGCGTGCTGGCCGCGATCTCCCGCGACCCGGGGCTGATGGAGGTGGCCGGCCATGACGGCGACCTCTACAAGGCCCTGTCCGACCGGGCGTTCCAGGGCGACCGCGAGCACGCCAAGCTCGCACTGCTGAGCGCCGTCTACGGACAGACCTCCGGCGACGGCCTCAAGAACCTGGCGGCGCTGCGGCGACGGTTCCCGCACGCCGTTGCCTATGTCGACGACGCGGCGAAGGCGGGCGAGGAGGGCCGTCTCGTCCGTACGTGGCTGGGCCGGACGAGCCCGCCCGCGGCGGGGGCGGGCGAGGACGGGGAGGCGGGCATCCCTCAGGAGAGCGAGGACCCACCGGCCGGGGAGAGCTCCGGGGAGTACGGCTTCGTCCCGGGTTACGCGTCGTCGAACACCCGGGCGCGGGGCCGCTTCACGCGCAATTTCGTCGTCCAGGGCAGCGCCGCGGACTGGGCGCTGCTGCTCCTGGCGGCGCTGCGGCAGACGCTCGCCGCCGGGCACATGCGGGCCGAGCTGGTGTTCTTCCAGCACGACGAGGTGATCGTGCACTGCCCGGCCGACGAGGCCCCCGAAGTGGTGGACGCGATCCGGGCGGCCGGGGAGCTGGCCGGCCGGATCGCGTTCGGGGAGACTCCGGTGCGGTTCCCGTTCACGACGGCTGTCGTCGAGCGGTACTCCGACGCCAAGTAGCGGCCTGCCCTGCCGGACAGCCCGCCGCCACGGCTGCGGCGGGTGCGCTTCTGGTTCTCTCCTTGGGGTAAGGGGTGTTGAGCCCTCGGGTGCAGGGCCCTGCGGGGTGGATCTGCCGGAAACGTAGCCGCGCCACCCGTCTGCCGAGGACATCCCGTCCGCCCCTCCCCTCGCGTCATGGGGTGCCCGCCAGCGCACCCCGAGCTGCCCCCGGACGTGCCGGAAGCCGTACCCGGACGCGTCCCGAGCCGTACCGGAGTACGGTCCCGCGCCCGCTATAGGCTCCGCCCATGGCGACGCACGAGCGCGAGATCACCGAGTCCGTCGACCTCTGTCTGCCCGACGGCAAGCTGAATCCGGCAGCGGTCGGCTGGTCCAGGCAGCCGCTGCACCGCGCCAATCTGCGCGGCTGGGGCCGGACCAAGCGGTGGGAGTACTGGTGCGTGACCACGCCCACCCATCTGGTGGCGCTGACCGTGAGCGACCTCGACTTCCTGGCTCTGAACGCGGTCTACTTCCTGGAGTACGGGTCCGGGGGCCGCGAGTTCGAGTGCTCCTCGATCGTCCCCGCCGGCCGTGGCGTCCATCTGCCGGACACCGTCGCGGGGGCGCCGGGCTCCGAGGACGTGGTCGTCGGACCCGCCCGGCCGAGCGGCGGCAAGGTGCGGATCGAGATTCGCGACGAGAACGCCGGCACCCGGCTGCGGGCCCGGTGCCTGACCGGCAACCGGCTGCCGCTGGAGGTCGACATCCTCGTCTCGCGGCCGACGGGGCACGAGTCGCTCTCCGTGGTCGTGCCATGGAGCGAACAGCGCTTCCAGTACACCTCGAAGCACACCGCACTCCCCGCCGCCGGCCGGGTCCGTATCGGCTCGGAGATCCTGGAGTTCGGCACCTCCCGGGCGAAGGATGCGGCCGACAGCGACACCTGGGCCGTCCTGGACCACGGCCGGGGCCGCTGGCCACGTGCCGTCGACTGGAACTGGGGTGCGGCGTCCGGCCGCACGGACGGGCATACGGTGGGCCTCCAGTTCGGCGGCCGCTGGACGGTGGGAACCGGTTCCACCGAGAACGGCCTGTGCGTGAACGGCCGGCTCACCAAGATCGGTGAGGAGCTGGACTGGCGCTGGTCCACCTCCGATCCCCTCGCCCCCTGGACCGTCCGTACGACGTCGTCCGGACAGGTGGATCTGATGTTCACCCCGTTCCACAACCGGTCCACCCACACGGACGTCGGCCTGATCGCCAACCGCACCGACCAGTGCTTCGGCCATTACAACGGCCGGGTCCGGACCGACGACGGCACCGAGATCGCCGTGACGCAGCTCCTCGGCTGGGCCGAGGACGTCCGTATGCGCTGGTGACTCCCCCTCGCGCGGCGGCCCGGGTAGGTTTCCCCCATGCACATAGGCCATCTGCTGGGCTCAGGACGCACCGCCGATGTGTACGCACTCGACGAGTCCTGGGTCCTGCGCCGCTACCGTGACGGCGCCGATGCCACCGCAGAACTGGCCGTGATGTCGTATCTCTCGGCCTCCGGGTTCCCGGTCCCGCGCATCGGCCCGCCGTCCGACCCGCCACTGCCCACGGACCTGGTGATGCAGCGGCTGACCGGCCCGACCATGGCCGAGGCGCTGCTGGCGGGCACGCTCACCGAGGCCGAGGGGGGCGAGCTGTTGGCACGGCTCCTGCGGGACCTGCACGCGATCCCGCCCCGGCTCTCCCAGGACCCCGAGGACCGGATCCTCCACCTGGATCTGCATCCGGAGAACGTGATGCTCACTCCGCAGGGAGCCGTGGTGATCGACTGGTCCACGGCCGGCGAGGGGCCGCCCGCCCTGGACCGGGCGATGTCCTCGCTGATCCTGGCCCAGGTCTCGCTCGACCCGTCGTTCACCGCCGGTGAGCGCGTCCGGGGCATGCTCGCGACGATGCTGGCCCGGCTCGCGGGTGACGGCGGCGTCCCCTCCGGCGCCCTGGCCCGGGCCACCGCCCGGCGCGCGGCGGATCCTCGGCTCACTGCGCGGGAGTCGGCGGTGCTGGACGAGGCGGCGGAGCTGGTCGCGGCGCTCGCGGGCTGACGGGGGGCCTCGTCGCCGCCATGGTCACCGCCGTACGGTCGTCGCCGTCACGCCACCGCCGTATACCGCCGTACGGTCGCCGCTTCCGTCGCCGCCCTACCGCCCCCGCTTTCTGTCGCCGCCCTACCGACGCCGTCAGCCCCGGAGATAGGCCAGCACGGCCAGCACCCGGCGGTTCGTCGCGTCGGTCAGCGAGAGGTCGAGCTTCGTGAGGATCGAGCCGAAGTGCTTGCTGACCGTGCCCTCGCTGACGGTCAGCGCCTCGGCGACCGAGGCGTTCGACCGGCCTTCGGCCATCAGGGCCAGCACCTCCTGCTCCCGCGCGGTGAGCCTGGACAGCGGGTCGCGGCGGTGCCTGAGCAACTGCCGCACCACCTCCGGGTCGACGACGGTGCCACCGTCCGCGACCCGCTGGAGGGCGTCGACGAACTCCTCGACGTTCCCGATGCGTTCCTTGAGCAGGTAGCCCACGCCCCTGCCGTCGCCGGAGTCGAGCAACTCCTCGGCGTAGGACCTCCGACCGGATGCGCGATCTGGCGGTGCTCCGTCTGGCCGGCGCCACCGGGCCACAGGTCGTCGCACTGGTCGCGGCCGAGGCTCTGATGGTGGTGGCGGTGGGCGCCGTCCTGGGCGGCACGGCGGCCGGGCTGAACCTGCTGGGCGTCAAGGTCGCGCTGGAGCTGCTCTCCGTGAGTTCCCCGGTGATCGTGCCCTGGGCGGGCCTGGGCACGGTGGCGGCCGCGAGTGCCGTACTGGCGACGGTCTGTGCCGTACTGCCCGCGCTCGCGGCGCTGCGTACCCGGCCGGTCGAGCGGGCGGGCGCCCGCGAGTGAACCGGTGCCGGCTCAGCCGTTGAGCAGGTACGCCAGGGCGATCACCGGGAACGGCCACACCACCACACCGAGCAGGGCGAGCCGGCTCATCGGCGTCATGCGGCGCAGCGGAGGGGAGCGGTACAGGCCGGTCAGTACGGCAGCGCCCGCGGCGGCCCCACCGGCCGCACCCAGCAGGAACGACGCGGGGGACTCGCCGGAGGCCGCGCCCAAGAGCGCCACCATCAGCACCAGGAAACCCAGGATGCCCAGGGCGGCGAGGGGTACGGACCAGATCAGGGCGACCAGGACGACCTGTCGGGTACGGGCGGGGCGGGCGCGCGCCATGGGAGGCGCGGAGGCGGGGGCGTGGTGTGCAGGGAACATGCGCGGCTGCCTTTCAGCGCTGCGGAGTGCGTGCTTCCACCCTGCGGGGGACGGCCCCGCCGCAGCATGCGCGCACGTACTCAGGCCGCGCGGTCCACGGCACTCATCCCCACCGGCGGAACATCCCTACGTACCTGTCACGACCGGCAGTTCCGACGGCCGGCCCCACTCGCTCCACGAACCGTCGTACACGGACACGTCGCGGTATCCGGCGAGTTCGGCGCCCAGTGCCAGGACACAGGCGGTGACACCTGATCCGCAACTGACGACCAGACGTTGACGATCCCCGGCCAACACACCGAAGGAGGCGCGCAGTTCGTGGGCACCAAGCATTCGGCCGTCGCGCTGGATCTCCCCGAACGGAAGGTTCAGCGCCCCCGGCATGTGACCCCGCCGAAGTCCCGGCCTCGGCTCGGCCCCCGTACCGGAGAACCGCTCCCGGGAGCGCGCGTCGAGGACAACCGATGCCGGGTCCGCCAGGGCGGCCACCACCGCACCGCTGCCGACCAGCATCCCGTCGCGCGGGCGGGCGGTGAAGTCACCGGGGCGCCCGGCGCCTCCGGACGCACGGCCCTCCGCCTTCTCCACCTTCTCCGCCTTGTCCACCGGCAGCCCGGCCGCGGTCCATGCGGGCAGACCGCCGTCGAGCACCGCGACCCGGTCGAAGCCCATGGCGCGCAGCATCCACCAGGCGCGGGCACTGGAGTAGATCCCGGCAGCGTCATAAACGACGACGGTGTCCGTGCCGTTGACCCCCAGGGCGCGCATCACCTCGGTGAAGCGGCGGGCGCCGGGCATCGTGTGCGGCAGCGGCACCGCGTCGTCGGACATCGCCCCGTCGATGTCGAACCTCCGCGCCCCGGGAATCCGCCACCCCTCCTCGCGATACGCACCCACCGAGGCGTCGAGGACCACGAGTCCTGCCGCCGCGAGCCGCCCCGCGAGCCAGTCGGCACCGACGAGCGGCCCCGGCAGGCTTCCGGCGTCGTCGGTCGTTCCTGCGTCGTCGGTCATGCCCGTTCTCCCCCTGGTCGTCCGTCGTCAGTTCGCGCCCGCCATACGTATCAGCCTCACCACGCGCAGCAGATCCCGGTGATGAAAGTACGTGGCCGCGTCATCCCGGTACGCGGGCGGCTCCATGCGTCGCTCCAGCGCATCGGCGCAGGCCGCCAGGCGCGCCCGCTCCCGCGCGCCCGGCGCGCCCTCCGCCTCCAGGCAGTCGGCGGCACAGAGATCCACTGCGCGGCTCAGCTCGTCGGTGAGCCCCGCCCTCTGCAGCCGAACGCGCCAGTGGCCCACGGCGTGCAGCGCCGCCTCGCGTCGCGCGCCGTACCAGTACTCCGGACTGTTCGGATTGCGCTCGCGGGGGCCCGGGGTACGAAGGCCGCGGCGTTTCGCCTCTGCCCGCTCCGCCGCGTACGCCCGCAGTTCCACCTGCCATACGGCCCTGCTGGCCTCGATCACACCCAGAGCGCGCAGCAGGGCACCCTCGTCCTCGCGGAAGGGGCCGGCCCGGTGCGCGAGGTAGCTCACCGTCGCCTCGAAGCCGATCGGCCGGTACAGCTGCACGCAGGAGCGGAGCGAGACCACCCGGTGCCCGTACGGCAGGGACGGGTCGCGGACCTTGCGTGCGACGTTGGTGAAGCCCACCGCAGGAGGCTGACGGGGTCTTCGGACTTAAGCCCGAATTAAAGGCGCCTTAAGCGATGCGGGCCTCACGGCACTCGCTCAAGTAACCCCAGCTCAGTGCGATTTCATCGTTGAAACCACAGTTGGCCGAACCGTGTCGCCTGCGTACCATCAGGCTCCGTCGGCGGCGGACATCCCAGGATGAGAGCGCTCTCAGAATGCGCTCCCGCACTCTTCCGCACGTCTCCGCCGACTCCGTGTCCTGCTCTTCCCCACAGAAAAGGTACGTAGCCCATGGCCGCTCACCGCGCACACAGATGGTCACTCGGCGGACTGGTTCTCCTGCTCTCCGCCGCGCTCGCCGCCGCCTTCCTGATCAGCACGACCGGGCCCGCCACCCTCCGGGCCCACGCCGCCTCCGCCGCCGCGCAGACGTGGGCCGACGAGTTCAACGGCGCCGCAGGCAGCGCGCCGGACTCCTCGAAGTGGACTCTGGAGACAGGAGGTTCGGGCAACGGCAACAACGAGCTGCAGTACTACACGAACAGCACCCAGAACGCGTCGCTGGACGGCAACGGGAACCTGGTGATCACTGCTCGCAAGAACACCGACTCCGGGCTCCAGTGCTGGTACGGGACCTGTCAGTACACCTCCGCCCGGCTGAACACCGCGAGGACCTTCACCCAGGCGTACGGCCGCTACGAGGCCCGGATCAAGATTCCGCGCGGCCAGGGCATCTGGCCGGCCTTCTGGATGCTCGGCGACGACCTCGGCAGCGCGGGATGGCCGAACAGCGGCGAGATCGACATCATGGAGAACGTCGGCTACGAGCCCAACACCGTCCACGGCACCATCCACGGTCCCGGCTACTCCGGCGGTGCCGGCATCGGCGCCTCGTACAGCCTGCCGGGCGGCAAGGCCTTCGCCGACGACTTCCACACCTTCGCGGTCGACTGGAGCCCGAACGCCCTTGTCTGGTCGGTGGACGGTCAGACCTACCAGACGCGCACTCCCGCCGATGTGAACGGCAACAAGTGGGTCTTCGACCACCCCTTCTTCATCATCCTGAATCTGGCCGCCGGCGGTAACTGGCCCGGCAACCCGGACGGTTCCACCGCGTTCCCGCAGACCATGACCGTCGACTACGTACGGGTCTCCACCTCCGACGGTTCCGGCGGCGGCACCGGCAGGACCGGCCCGATCAAGGGCATCGGCGGCATGTGCGTCGATGTCGCCGGCGCCTCGAACGCCGACGGCACCCCGATCCAGCTGCACGGCTGCAACGGAGTCGACGCCCAGAAGTGGACCCTGGCCGACGACGGCAGCGTGCGCGCTCTGGGCAAGTGCCTGGATGTGCAAGGTGGTTCCACCGCGGACGGTGCCGTCGTCCAGCTCTACACCTGCAACGGCACCGGGGCACAGAAATGGGTCCACACCCAGGCCGGTGACCTGACCAACACCGGAGCGAACAAGTGCCTCGACGCCACGGGCGGTTCCTCGGCCGACGGCACCCGGCTCCAGATCTGGACGTGCACCGGCGCGGCGAACCAGAAGTGGACCGTCGGCTGATCTTCGGAGTCCCGGCCCCCCACGTACCCGTCGGAGGCCGGGCATCCGTACCCGTCGGAGTCCGGACCCCACACGGGCGGGTCGGACTCCGGCCCCCCACGCACGTACCCGCACGAAGGAAGAACCCTCATATGACCCCCCGCCACCAGCGCAACGTCTCCCGCCGCAAGGTGCTCACCGCTATGGCCGGAGCGGCCGTGGCCGCCCCCGCCGTCGCCGTGATCGCCCCGCACGCCCTCGCCACGGTCGACTCGGACGACGGCGGCGCGAAGGCCGCCGGCGCCCTCCCGCTGACGATCGTCAACAACTCCGGTTCGTTCTCCAACTCCTCGGTGTTCGTCTACATCGTGGGCAACCAGGACGGTAAGCAGGTCCGGGTCACGCCCGAGGGCACCCTGGCCCCGATATCCCTCTCGGACAACGGCGCGGACGGCTTCACCGACTACGCCATCGCCCTGTCCGGCAGCGGTGAGACGAAGCTGTCGCTGCCGTACATGTCCGGCCGCATCTACGTCGCCCTGGGCGACCGGCTGAAGTTCAAGGCCGTGGCGGACGGCAACGGCAACGCCGCCCTCCAGTACCCCGCGGGCTGGGTGACGTCCGACCCCAACTACTCCGTGCTGCACGACTGCGCGGAGTTCACGTACAACTCCTCCGGGATGTTCTGCAACACCACCATGGTCGACATGTTCAGCGTCCCCCTGAGCATCGGTCTGACCGGCGCCAAGGACCGGACCACCGGCACCCTGCGTGCCGGCGGACGCGCGCAGGCCTTCGCGGCTGTCAGCGCGATCCCCGAGTTCGCGCCCCTGGTGGTGGCCGACCGGCGCATCATCGCTCCCGGACACGGCCTGGACGCGGGGATCTTCGCCAAGGACTACTTCGCCCCGTACATCGACGAGGTGTGGAGCACCTACACGGGCAAGGACCTCACCGTCACCACCGACGCGGGCGCGTTCACCGGCCGGGTCCGCGGCGACCGGTTCGTGTTCGACGGCCCGGCATCGGTGTCGTTCAGCAGGCCGACCACCCGCGACGTGCTCTTCTGCGACGGCGGATTGGCCGCCCCCAACGACGGCACCACCGGCCCCGTCGCCGCCGTCCTGGGCGCGGGCTTCAACCGCTCCACGCTGGTCAGCAACCCGGCCCAGCCCACCACGGACCCGGCCGCTTTCTACCGGTCCTCGCCACTGACCAACCACTACTCGGAAGCCGTCCACGCGGCGACCCTGGACGGCAAGGCGTACGGCTTCGCCTTCGACGACGTGGCCGACTTCGCCTCGTACATCCAGGACACCGCACCCACGGGTGCCCGGCTGACGTTGACGCCGTTCTAGACGGCTGCCGCCGTTCCGGACACCGACAGCCGTTACGGACGGCTGCCGGTATCCGTGCCGTCCCGGTAGCGGGCGAGCTCCCACGGATCGTGTGCGGAGAAGACCTCGACCTGGTCACCGTGGTCGCGGACCAGCTCGCGCAGCCGGGCCCGAGTTCCGAGCCGCAGGTCGCGATGCACCTGTGACTGCGTCTGAACGATGTCCAGCAGCGGGTGGGTTTCCACAGGATGCCCTATCTCACGGTGGTAGTAGTAGGCGTCGCCGCAGTGGAGGAGCCATCGGTCGCCGTTCTGAACGGCGACCCCGGTGTGGCCGGCGGTGTGACCGCCGAGCGGGACCAGTCTGATCTCCGGCGGCAGCCCCTTCGGCTGCAGTGCGGTGAATCCGAACCACTGCTCACCGGGCTCGGGATCGTAGGTGATCCAGTGAGGCTCGTGTGCCCAGTGAGCGTTCCGATAACGGAAGTTGGGCGCCTCGGAGAGCGCCGCTTCGAGTTCGGATGCGAGTACGTGGACGTGGGCGTCGGGGAAGTCGGGGAGGCCGCCACTGTGGTCCACGTCCAGGTGGGTGACGATGATGTGGCGCACGTCGGACGGCGCGTACCCCAGCCGGGCAATCTGCCGGATGGCTGTCTCTTCCTCGTCGAGCGCCGGTTGCGCCATGTCAACCCAGTCGGTGCCGAGCGTCCCGGCCGGGTCCCGGATGTCGCCGAGGCCCAGTCCGGTCTCAACGAGGACCAGGCCGTCGGCGTCGGTCTCCATCAGCAGACAGTGGTTCACCGCGGGTGCGGGCTGCGGGCCGTCGTAGGTGGCCTCGATCGTCCGAACCGATCCGCAGTTCAAGTGATGAATCTTCATGGCAACCAGGCTGCAACTTGAACCGCGATTCAAGTCAAGGAGGCGTGGTGGACGCATCGTTGCTGGACATCGCCGAGGTCGCACAGAGCTCTGGGCTGGCGCCCTCGGCTCTGAGGTTCTACGAGAAGAAGGGCCTTATCGCTGCAGCGGGCCGCAACGGCCTGCGCCGTACGTACCATCCGGACGTGCTGGAGCGCCTGGCACTGATCATGTGCGCGCGCAGCGCCGGATTCTCGGTCGCCGAGATCGGCCGGTTCCTGGTGGCGCAGCCGTCCGACGAGTCACTGCGCGTCCGCATGGCCGCGAAGGCCCGCGACCTCGACGAGCAGCTCGGACGGCTCACGCGACTGCGCGACAGCCTTCGGCACGCGGCCGTCTGCGACCACGAGCCGATCGTCGACTGTCCGGAATTCAAACGGGCCGTCGGCAATGTACCCGCACCGGCGTTCGGCCCGGCCGGGTCCGCTCCTTGACTTCGACCCTGCAGGCATCGATCGACGAACCGAGGTAAATCGCCGTTCACTTGGGCGTCCTCGTCCACCACGGCGGCCGTGCAGAAGAAGCGGACTTCCTGCACCGACGACCGCTTTCGTAGCGAAGGTGGGCGGGATGCAGCGGGATCACGGTGGGCCACCCGGGACTCGGCCTCAGTGCTGATGGTCGCCGTATGCCACCACTGCCTGGCCATCAACGGGCTCAGCCCGGTCGACGCGCTCGGAGCCGCGCAGATGTGGATGCCCGCCCCTCCAACCACGAGAATCCGGGGTCGCCCTAGAGACACCGGACCGGCCGCCGGCCCGCCGGTCGCCTACCGCCTACCGCCTACCGCCTACCGGACGAGATCGGCGTACACGATGATGTTGTCGGGCCGGTGGCCGTTCTCCAGTTCTCCGCCGCAGGTGATCAGGCGTAGTTCGGGGCGGGTCGTCTCTCCGTAGACCTTGTCGGTCGGGAAGCTGTCCTTGTCGACCTGTTCCATTGCCCGGACCGCGAAGACCGCGTCGGAGCCGTCCGCGCGCGACACGGTGATGCGGTCGCCGGCCTTGATCCTCGAGATGTTCTTCAGTACCGCCGGTCCCCTGGCGGTGTCGAAGTGGCCGATGAGGACGGCGGGGCCGAGCTCGCCGGGCGTCACGCCCTTGGTGTACCAGCCGATCCGGTCCGCCTGCTCGACGGACGGGACCTCGACGGTGCCGTCCGCGGCCAGCCCGAGCTTCAGCACGGGACCGGTGTCGACGTCCGCCGACGGGACACGGACCCTGACGGGCTCGGCGGCGGCCATCGGCTCCGCGGGACCGGTCGCCTCGAGGGGAGGGGAAGCGGGCGAGGGCGGGGCGGGGGTGGATATGTGTGCGGGCGGGGTGTCCGCGTGGGCGCCGTCTTCGGCACCGCAGCCGGTCAGCGCACCGAGTGCGAGGACCGCGAGTACGGCAGCCGTGAGGCGGTGACCGGTGGATCGGGTGGAGCGGCGACGGTGGTGTGTGTGCATGAGCATGCTCCCGGCAGGACGAGCCGGACGGGCCGCCGCGTGAAGCGGTGGCCCGTCCGGGTGACGTGGGCGGCTGAGCGGTCGTCCGGCCCCAGGGGCCGGCCGGACTCAGCGGCCGGCGGCGGCCGAGCGGCGGCGCAGGGCGACGAAGCCGATGCCCGCGGCACTGAGCGCCGCGGCGGCGCCCCCCGCGGTCACCAGCATCCGGTCGTTGCCCTGCTCGAACTCGGCACCGGCAGCAACGCTCCCCTTCGGGACCACCGTGGTCTGCGTGTCGTTGTCGTTGCTGCCGCTGTCCGGGGTGTTCCCGTAGGTGAAGCTGCATCCCTTGGGGAGCTTCGGGAAGTCCGTGACGGTCGTCGGGTGCCCGCCCCCGGTGGTGCGCAGCTGCGGTGTGTGGCTTTCCGGGTTGAGGATCTCCCCGATGATTCCTGCACGCACGGGAAGCTTGGGGTTCGTGCGGTCCAGCGTCTGGACGACCTTGCCGAAGCGGCCGAAGTAGACGGACGGCCCGGAAGGAGTGATGAACAGACGGGCGTGGAGATCCGCTCCGAAGTCCTTCTCGATGATGGCCACGCAGGGCCCCCAGTCCTGGTCGCCGCTGCCGTGGGTCTCCTGCGAGACGATCTGGCCGTTCCAGAACAGGGTCACGGAGATGTCCCCGAAGAGCTTGGTCTCCTCCTTCTTGAATCCGTGGCCGGCCGCGAGGCTGCCGAGGACCTTCTTGCCGGAGAGGACGGTCGCCGAGTAGAAGACGTCGTTCTTCTCGCCGTGCCGGTAGACATCGGCGCTCAGCCCGCCCTCGAGTACGTCCTTGTGGACCAGGACACCTGCCGGCGTCTCCGGCCCCTGGCCGTCGCTGCCCTGGTCGCTGACCGAGGTGACGGCACCCGCGCCGGTGAGGGTGACCTGGATGCCTTCGAAGATCCGGCTCTCCTGGGCGGCGTGGCCCGCACCCGCGGTGAGGGTGCCCAGCTGCTGGTCGCCCTTGAGGACGACCGCCGTGTAGTAGAGGTCCGTGTCCCCGTGCCGGTAGACCTTGGCGGTGAGTCCACCCTTGAGCTGGTCGGTGCGTATGAGGCTGCCCTCGGCGGTGGTTGCAGCCGAATCGGCCTTCGGGGTGGTGTCGGCGAACGCCGTGGCCGCGGGAGCCAGGACCGCTCCGGCGAGTGCTGCGGTGGCTACGGCGGCGCGAAGGGCGAGGCGACGGCGCGAGGTGGTGAGAGACATGGACGACTCCGTGAAGAAAGCGGCCTCGTGGGCCTGCGGGAGAGAAGGGAGAGTCGCATGCCGCTTCCTCGGTCGGGTGGGGCCGAGAGGTGTGGCGGGCTGCTTGTTCCGAAGGTAACGATCCCCTTCAACGGAGGCGTCCGCTCCGTGTCACCACTGTGTGACAGCCGCCACATCTCTCACATGGCCTCCCGGTGAACTCGCCGCGAAAAAAGGGTGGTTCTCAGAACGCGTCCGTCGGGACGTACGTCCCCCAGACCTCCCGCAGCGCGTTGCAGACCTCGCCCACCGTCGCCCGCGCCCTCAGCGCGTCCTTCATCGGTTACAGGACGTTTGTCCGCACCTCCGGCCGCCTTCTCCAGCTCCACCAGCGCCGCATCCACCGTCGTCATCTGGGGTGTCGGCAGGCTCGGCGGCATCGACTCGCCAGGGGCGATCGCGCTGGTCACAGGTGCTTTCACGGCCGTGGCCACGATGCGAACCGCATACCTGGGCATCAAGGTTGTGTCCCCTACGGCACAGAACATGACTCAGGAGCAAAGGGGCACGGGCGGGAGTCCTGATGGGGGCAGGGGCTCTGACGCACATGGACCGGACGAGCCGAACGGCGGGGCGAGCAATCGGCTGACGCAGAGCTGGCTGCGTTCAGGCAGCCTGCAACGTCCTCCCAGAGACATAGTGCTGACGATCCGTCGCCTGACGTAGCCGAAGGGCTGACACGAGAAGACCTGGCGGCCATTTTTAGGACGTGCTGGACAAGGCGGCCCCGGAGCAGCTCAGTCAGCGCACTGACCGCCGCCTGTACGACGGCAGTCGCCACACCGCCGGCACGATCCAGAACGAGCTGGGTGTGGACATACCCACGATCATGGAGATCCTTCGGCACACCCGGATCAGTCAGACCCGGCGGTACGTGAAGGGGCGGTCGCACCTGTCGAAGGACGCCATGCGTCGCCTGGGCGAGTTCTTCGATCCCGCAAAATCGAAGCCGGATCCAGGCCCCACTGAGACCAGAACTGAGACCGCCGACACTCGCGCGGCCCGCGCCCGGCACCGTCGTCGCATCCCCAGTAAAAGCAAAAGCCCCAGGTCACGGCGAGTGAGTCCTGAGGCTTCTACAGAGCCGCCTTCGGGATTCGAACCCGAGACCTACGCATTACGAGTGCGTTGCTCTGGCCAACTGAGCTAAGGCGGCACCGCTCTGTCACACCATGGTGCGGTCAGCAGCGACGCCAAGTCTACACAGTTTCGAAGGGTGCTCCGAACCACCTGTCCCTGTGGCCTTATCCGCAGGTCAGGAGCACTTCTTGCCGTCCTTGGGCGGGGTGCCGTCCAGCAGGTAGGTGTTGATCGCCGTGTCGATGCAGTCGCTTCCCCGGCCGTACGCGGTGTGCCCGTCACCCTCGTAGGTCAGGAGGGTTCCGGAGGAGAGCTGGTCCGCGAGGGCCTCGGCCCACTTGTAGGGGGTGGCGGGGTCGCGCGTGGTGCCGACCACGACGATCCGGGCGGCACCCTTCGCCTCGGTGCGATGGGGGCCACCGGTGGCTTCGACCGGCCAGGAACCGCAGTTCAGGGCGCCCCATGCGAAACCCCTGCCGAAGACCGGGGAAGCCTTCTCGAAGGCGGGGACGGCCTCCTCGACGGCGCCGGGGCCGGAGAAGGCGGGGGCCAGGTCGAGGCAGTTCACGGCGGCGTTGGCGAACATCAGATTCGCGTACGTACCGCTCGGATCGCGCTCGTAGTAGCTGTCGGCCAGGGCGAGGAGGCCGGAGCCGTCACCCTGCTGGGCCGCGGCGAGGGCCTCGCGGAGCTGCGGCCAGGCCGACTCGTCGTACATCGCGGCGATCACACCGGTGGTCGCCAGGGACTCGCCCAGCAGCCGGGTATCGCCGGTCGGCACGGGCTTCGCGTCGAGGTCGGCGAAGAGCTTCTTCAGGGCGGTCGCCGCATCCGCGGTGGACGTGGTGCCGAGCGGGCAGTCCGGCTGCTTCAGGCAGTCGGCGGCGAACGACTGGAACGCAGCCTCGAAGCCGGCGGTCTGGTCGCGGTTGATGTCGATCGCGCGGAGCGAGGGATCCATCGCCCCGTCGAGAACGAGACGGCCCACCCGGCCGGGGTACAGGTCTGCGTACGTCGCGCCCAGGAACGTTCCGTACGAGGCGCCCACATAGTGCAGCTTCTCGTCGCCGAGCAGGGAGCGCAGGATGTCCATGTCGCGCGCCGTCTCGACGGTGGAGACATGCGGGAGGACCTTGCTGGAGTTCTTCTCACAGCCGTTCGCGAACCTGTCGAAGGCCTTGTTCAGCTTCGTGATCTCGGCGGCGTCGTCAGGAGTCTGGTCCACCTGCGTATACGCGTCCATCTCCTTACCCGTCAGGCACTCGATCGGTTCGCTGCGGGCCACCCCGCGCGGGTCGATCGCAACGATGTCGTACCGGGCACGGACCGGGGCGGGGTAGCCGATGGCCGCGTACCCCTGTTGGTAGTCGATGGCGGAGCCGCCGGGGCCGCCCGGGTTCACCAGGAGCGAGCCGATTCGTTTGCCGGGACCGGTGGCCTTCTTCCGGGAGACGGCCAGCTTGATGTCTCCGCCATCGGGCTTCCCGTAGTCCAGCGGCGCCTTCATCGTGGTGCATTGGAAGCCCTCCACACCGCAGTCCTGCCAGCGCAGCTTCTGCCCGTAGTAGGGCTCGAGGTCCTCGGGAGCAGGCGAGCCGGTGGCCGACGCGCTGGGCATCGAACTGCCGCTGCTGCAGCCGGAGACGAGGAGGCCGGCAGTGCCGAGCGCGGTGGCGAAGATGCGGAGCAGGCGCCTGGTGTCCATCCCCGGAGCGTAGCCGCCGGGTGACGACTCAACCGATTCCCTACTCATACGGATGAATTCGCGCACCCTCCGGCTACCTGTGGGTTTCAGCCCGCCCGCAGCGCCATCGTCATCGCCTCCACAGCGAGCAGAGGTGCCACGTTGCGGTCCAGGGCCCGGCGGCAGGCGATCACGGCCTCTATCCGGCGCAGGGTGCGCTCGGGGCCCGAGGACTCGGCGATCCGGTCGAGGGCGTCCCGAACATCGGTGTTGGCGAGGGCGATCTGCGAACCCAGCTGGAGCGCCAGGACATCCCGGTAGAACCCGGTGAGGTCGGTGAGCGCGAGATCGAGGCTGTCGCGCTGTGTACGCGTCTTGCGGCGCTTCTGCTTGTCCTCCAGCTCCTTCATCACCCCCGCCGTGCCACGGGGCATCCGGCCCCCGGCGACGCCGCCGAGCGCAGCCTTCATGTCCTCGGTCTCCTTGACGTCGACCTCCTCGGCCACCTGCTTGGCATCGTCGGTGGCCGTGTCGATCAGCTCCTGCGCCGCCTTGAGGCAGCCGCCGACGTCATGGACGCGGAGGGGAAGCTTGAGCACGGCGGCGCGACGGGCGCGGGCCCGCTCGTCCGTCGCGAGGCGGCGGGCCCGGCCGATGTGACCCTGAGTGGCACGGGCGGCCGCAGCGGCCCGCTCGGGGTCGATTCCGTCACGCCGGATCAGCACATCGGCGACGGCCTCGACCGACGGCGTGCGCAGCGTGAGATGGCGGCAGCGGGATCGGATCGTGGGCAGCACGTCTTCGAGCGAGGGTGCGCAGAGCAGCCACACCGTGCGGGGGGCCGGCTCCTCCACCGCCTTCAGCAGGACGTTGCCGGCGCCTTCGGTGAGGCGGTCGGCGTCCTCCAGGACGATGACCTGCCAGCGGCCGACGGCCGGGGACAACTGGGCGCGACGGACCAGCTCACGGGTCTCCTTCACACCGATGGAGAGCAGATCCGTGCGGATCACGTCCACGTCGGCGTGCGTACCGATCAGCGCGGTGTGACAGCCGTCGCAGAACCCGCAGCCGGGTGCCCCGCCCAGCGCCCGGTCCGGGCTGGTGCACTGGAGCGCGGCGGCAAAGGCGCGGGCGGCGGTGGACCGTCCCGATCCCGGCGGCCCGGTGAACAGCCAGGCGTGGGTCATCCTCGACCCCGGAGGGACCGGCTCGCCCGCGAAAATGGCGGTGACCAGCGCATCGGCGTCCTGGGCGGCGGCACCGAGCTGCTCCTGCACTCGGTCCTGTCCGACCAGGTCGTCCCATACGGTCATGGGTCACCGCCCTTCCGGTGGTGTGGTGCGGGGAAAGCCGGATTCCCATTGTGAGGGAAGGGTCTGACAATCCTGACTTTCCGGCTTCCGGACTTCCCAGGCTTCCGGACTTGCAGACCGGCTTCCGGCTTTGCGGGTTTCCGGGTTTCGGCCCCGCCATCCCCTCAGCGGCGCGGCCTGCGCCCGTCCCGTCCGGAGGTGCCCGGGTCGTCGTCCTGGTCGCCGAGCAGCTCGTCGGCCAGGGTCGGCAGATCGTCGAGCGGCGTCTCCTCGGCCCAGTCGGAACGAGGACGCTTCTTGCCGCCCGAACGGTCCTGAGCAGCCCGCCCGGCCTGCGGGCCGTCGCTGACCTGGGGCAGTTCGCGGGTGCGCTCGTTCTCGTTCCCGCCGGCGGGCGCGGCACGGCGCTCGTCCCGGAAGACGCCCGGCGGCACCCGGTCCGCCGGGTCCTCGTCCCGCACGGGCGGCAGGACAGCCGTCTCGTCCGCGTCACGGGCCGGCCGGTCCGAGGGCTGGGCGAGCGGGACCGGCTGCGTGATCTCGTTCGGATTCACGACCGGGGTCGGAACCGTCAGCTCGTTGTCCGGTACGGGCGGCGCGGACCGCTTCCTCGCGACCGCCTCCGACTCGGCCCGGGCAGCCTCGGCTTCCGCACGGGCAGCCGCCTCGGCTTCGGCACGGCGGCGGGCGTCCTCGGCCCGTACCAGCGCCTCCTCCGCCTTGCGCTGCTTCTCCAGGCGCAGTGCCTCCGCCTCCTGGCGCAGCCTTGCCTCCTCCTGGGCCTGCCGGCGTAGCCGCGCCTGCTCGGCCTCGCGCACCCGCTCCTCGGCCTCGAGGCGGGCCCGCTCCTCCTCCGCACGGCGGCGGGCATCCTCGGCTCGCTGCCGGGCCTCCTCCGCCTGCCGCTCGGCCTCGCGCTGACGCGCGTCCTCCTCCTCGCGGCTCCTGCGCTCCTCCTCCTCGGCACGGAGCTTGGCGAGCTGCGCCTCCCGCTCACGCTCCAGCCGCTCCTCCTCCGCCTTGCGCGCGGCCTCTTCCTCCGCCTTGCGCCTGGCCTCTTCCTCGACCGCCCTGCGCGCCTCCTCCTGGGCCCTGACCTCGGCCTCGGAGAGCGGAAGGAGCTGGTCGAGCCGGTGGCGTACGACGGTGGTGATCGTCTCCGATTCCTGGCCGGCGTCCACCACCAGGTACCGGGACGGGTCGGCCGCGGCGAGGGTGAGGAAGCCGGACCGTACCCGGGTGTGGAACTCGGGCGGCTCGGACTCCAGCCGGTCCGGCGCCTCCGTGAAACGTTCCCGCGCGGTCTCCGGGGCGACATCGAGGAGCACGGTCAGATGCGGTACGAGACCGCTCGTCGCCCACCGCGAGATCCTGGCGATCTCGGTCGGCGAGAGGTCGCGGCCCGCACCCTGGTAGGCGACGGACGAGTCGATGTAGCGGTCCGAGATGACGATCGCGCCGCGCTCCAGCGCCGGGCGGACGACCGAGTCGACGTGCTCGGCGCGGTCGGCGGCGTACAGCAGGGCTTCGGCCCGGTTCGACAGTCCGGCCGACGACACGTCGAGCAGGATCGAACGCAGCCGCTTGCCGACCGGGGTCGCTCCCGGCTCGCGCGTCACGACGACCTCATGGCCCTTGGCCCGGATCCACTCGGCGAGCGCTTCGACCTGAGTGGACTTCCCGGCCCCGTCACCGCCCTCCAGAACGAGGAAGAAGCCGGTCGCGGCAGGCGCGACGGCCGGGTCGCCGCCACGCAGCGCCTCCCGCAGATCACGGCGGAGCGGTACCCCGGCGCGGTCGTCCGTCTTGGCGAGGACGATCACGGCGACGGGCAGCAGCAGGGCGCCGATGAGCATCAGCGCGAACGCGGCTCCGCCGTGGGCGAAGACGAAGTCGCCGGAGCCCAGCCGGTGCCGGCCGATGGCGGCGGCGAGCAGCGGGCCGCCCACCGCGCCGAGCGCGACCAGCACCCGGACGACGGCCTGGAGGTGCTCGGTGCTCCTGGCCTGCCGGAACTCCTCGGTCTCCTGCTCGACGATCGCGTGCCCGATGTGCGCGGCGACACCCGCCGAGTAACCGGCGAGCAGCGCGATCAGCAGCCCGGTCGCCGTGTCCGGCACCAGGCCGAGCGCGAGGAGCGCGACGCCGGTGACGGCCGTCGACAGGGCCAGCAGCCTGCGCCGCGACAGGGCGGGCAGCACCTTCTGCGCTGTACGGATACCGAGCGCGGTGCCGCCGGTCAGGACGAGGATGAGCAGGGCGAAGGTGGCAGGTCCGCCGCCCAGGTCTGCTGCGTGCAGTACGGAGACAGCCGCAGCGGCGGAGATGGCCCCGGCGACCGCGGCGCACGCGCCGACGACGAGCGGGGCAGTGCCTGTGCGGCCCTTGTCGGGACCCGTTCCGGTGGTCGGCCTGCGCAGACCCTCCAGCGGAGAGCGCGGGCGGGGCGTCGGAACGCCCGGGAGTTCGAGGAAGTACAGGGTCGAGATCGAGGCCGAGAAAAGGCCTGCCGCGACGTACGAGCCGAGGGCAGCCTGGTGGAAGGAGAACCAGTCGAGCCCCGACCCGAGCAGATTGCCGATCAGCGTCGCGACCACGAGCACGGCCGCGGCCGCGGGGATCGCGAGGAAGTCGGTCCGCAGGGAGAGCCTGCGGAGTGCGTCGAGGTGGTCGGGCAGAGGGCGCACAGTGGCGCCCTCCGGGGGCGGGGCGGGGAGCAGTGCGGGGGCCGCGCTCTCCTTGGCCACCGTCCACAGACGCTCGCCCACACCGGTCACGAAGACGGTGATCAGGATCATCATGAGCGCCTTGTCCGGCATCCAGTCGATCCACAGCGGCGCGACGACCAGCAGCGCGAGCCGCAGCCCGTCCGCCCCGATCATCAGCCAGCGGCGGTCGACCGGACCGCCGGGCGCCGTGAGCGCCGTCAACGGCCCCAGGAGTACGGCTCCGAAGAGCACGGTGGAAATAATTCGGGCACCGAACACGGCGGCGACGGCAAAGGCCGCCCCGCGGTATCCGGCTCCGAATGAGCCCTCAAGGACCGCCGCCTGCAGCGACAACAGCACAAGCACAAGAAGGGCGAGTGAATCGCCGATACTGCCGACGAGCTGGGCGCTCCACAACCGCCTGAGCGGGGGAACACGCAACAGGGCTCGTACGGCGCGCTCGCGTGAGTCTGCGGCAAGTGTGTCGGAGGTGGGGCTCACGACCGGTAGCTGCTCGGCTCGCGTCATCCGCCCAGCCTATCGGGAGCGGCGCGGTGCTCGGGGGCCGCGTCCGAACATATGGCCGTCGCCCTGCGGGCCGGGGCGCTCGCGGAGGGCTTGCCCCTCCCCTGTCTGCCCCACCGGAACCCTCCCCGGCCGAGCCGTCGGCCCGAGGTCCGCTCCTCGTAACCCCACGGACGCCGTCCGGGGCCCTCGTCCGGGCCCCAGGGACTGGATCTCCAGCCCCTGGGGTCTCAGGAGGTGCGAGGTCAGTCCTCCGACGACGAGGATGCGGGTGCGGCCTTCTTCGCCGTCGTCTTCTTCGCTGCCGTCTTCTTGGCCGCAGTCTTCTTCGTGGCCGTCGTCTTCGCGGCCGTTGTCTTCGCCGCAGTCGCCTTCTTCGCGGGCGCCTTCTTGGCCGGGGCCTTCTTCGCCGTCTTCTTCTTGGCGGGTCCCTTGGCGCGCTTCTCCGCGAGGAGCTCGTAGCCGCGCTCCGGCGTGATGTCCTCGACGCTGTCGTCGGTACGCAGCGTCGCATTCGTCTCGCCGTCGGTGACGTACGCACCGAAGCGCCCGTCCTTGACGACGACCGGAGCACCGCTCACCGGGTCCGTGCCCAGTTCCTTCAGCGGCGGCTTGGCGGCGGCCCGCCCGCGCTGCTTCGGCTGGGCGTAGATCGCGAGGGCCTCGTCGAGCGTGATGTCGAAGAGCTGGTCCTCGGACGTGAGCGAGCGCGAGTCCGTCCCCTTCTTGAGGTAGGGACCGTAGCGGCCGTTCTGCGCGGTGATCTCCACGCCCTCCGCGTCCTCACCGACGACCCGCGGCAGCGACATCAGCTTGAGCGCGTCGGCCAGCGTCACCGTATCCACCGACATGGACTTGAAGAGGGAGGCGGTCCGCGGCTTCACCGCGTTCTTGCCGGTCTTCGGGGTGCCCTCGGGCAGCACCTCGGTGACGTACGGGCCGTAGCGCCCGTCCTTGGCGATGATCTGGTGCCCGGTGACCGGGTCGGCGCCGAGCTCGAAGTCGCCGCTCGGCTTGGCCAGCAGCTCCTCCGCGTACTCCACGGACAGCTCGTCGGGCGCCAGGTCCTCCTGCACATCGGCGCGCTGATGCCCCTCGGAGTCCTTCTCGCCACGCTCGATGTACGGGCCGTAACGGCCGACCCTGAGCTTGATGTCGTTGCCGACGGGGAAGGAGGAGATCTCCCGGGCGTCGATCGCGCCGAGGTCGGTGACGAGCTCCTTGAGACCACCGAGGTGGTCGCCGTCGCCGTTGCCCGCATCGGAGGCCGCCCCGGCACCGGCCGCGCCCTCGGCGTGCGCGCCGAAGTAGAAGCGCCGCAGCCACGGCACGGACTGGGCCTCGCCCCGCGCAATGCGGTCGAGGTCGTCCTCCATGCGTGCGGTGAAGTCGTAGTCGACGAGCCGGCCGAAGTGCTTCTCCAGCAGGTTGACCACGGCGAACGAGAGGAACGACGGCACCAGGGCCGTGCCCTTCTTGAACACGTAGCCGCGGTCCAGGATCGTCCCGATGATCGAGGCGTACGTCGACGGGCGGCCGATCTCGCGCTCTTCGAGCTCCTTGACCAGCGAGGCCTCGGTGTAACGGGCCGGCGGCTTGGTGGCGTGGCCGTCGACCGTGACCTCGTCGGCGGTCAGCGCGTCGCCCTCGGCAACCTGCGGCAGCCGCCGCTCGCGGTCGTCGAGCTCGGCGTTCGGGTCGTCCGCGCCTTCGACGTACGCCTTCATGAAGCCGTGGAAGGTGATCGTCTTGCCGGACGCGGAGAATTCGGCGTCCCGGCCGTCGCTCGCCCGGCCGCCGATCTTGACGGTGACGGAGTTACCGACGGCGTCCTTCATCTGGGAGGCGACGGTCCGCTTCCAGATCAGCTCGTACAGCCGGAACTGGTCGCCGGTGAGACCCGTCTCGGCCGGGGTGCGGAAGCGGTCGCCGGAGGGGCGGATCGCCTCGTGCGCCTCCTGCGCGTTCTTGACCTTCGCGGCGTAGGTGCGGGGCTTTTCCGGGAGGTAGTTCGCCCCGTACAGCTGCGTGACCTGCGCCCGGGCCGCGGAGATCGCGGTGCCCGAGAGCGTCGTGGAGTCGGTACGCATGTAGGTGATGAAGCCGTTCTCGTACAGCTTCTGCGCGACCTGCATCGTGGCCTTGGCCCCGAATCCCAGCTTGCGGCTCGCCTCCTGCTGGAGGGTCGTCGTACGGAAGGGTGCATAGGGCGAGCGGCGGTACGGCTTCGACTCGACGGACCGTACGGCGAACGTGGAGTCGGCGAGCGCGGCGGCCAGGGCACGGGCGTTCGCCTCGTCCAGGTGCAGCGTCTGACCGGATCCGGACTTGAGCTGCCCGTCCGAGCCGAAGTCGCGGCCCTGGGCGATGCGGCGCCCGTCGACCGCGCTGAGGCGGGCGGTGAGCGTCGAGGGATCGGTGGCGTCACCGCTGCGACCGGTGGCGAACGTGCCGGTGAGGTCCCAGTACTCGGCGGAACGGAAGGCGATGCGCTCGCGCTCCCGTTCGACGACGAGGCGGGTGGCGACGGACTGGACACGGCCCGCGGAGAGCCGTGGCATGACCTTCTTCCACAGGACCGGCGAGACCTCGTAGCCATAGAGACGGTCGAGGATACGGCGGGTTTCCTGGGCGTCGACCATGCGCTGGTTCAGCTCGCGCGGATTGGCGACGGCTGCCCGGATCGCGTCCTTGGTGATCTCGTGGAAGACCATCCGGTGGACCGGGACCTTGGGCTTGAGCACTTCCTGCAGGTGCCACGCGATGGCTTCGCCCTCGCGGTCCTCATCGGTGGCGAGGAAGAGTTCGTCGGATTCGGCAAGGAGCTGCTTGAGCTTCCGGACCTGGGCTTTCTTGTCTGCGTTGACGACGTAGATGGGCTGGAAGTCGTTGTCGACGTCGACGCCGAGTCGGCGTACCTCACCCGTGTACTCGTCCGGCACCTCGGCCGCGCCGTTCGGCAGGTCGCGGATGTGCCCGACGCTCGCCTCGACGACGTATCCGGGGCCGAGGTAGCCCTTGATCGTCTTCGCCTTGGCAGGCGACTCGACAATGACGAGTCGGCGGCCTGCGGTCTCGCTGGTCGGGGACAACTTCGCTCTTCTTTCCGGTCGACACTCGTGGGGCATCCGGGCAGCGCAATGACGCTGCCCGCGGTGCTGTCGCTGCGGAGTGTGACGGTACAACCCGCCCCCGTGTCAAACGGCAAAAGCCCGCAACGGCCACTCGAACGGTAACCCGACTTCCGCCGTTCCTGCCGCCCGGACTGCCCGGTCCGCGCTTCGCAGCACTGTCGCCTGCAGGTTTCGGGGGGCCGTCGGGGTGCCTGTGGGACGGTGGCAGGACTGGTGAGTCGGCCCTGCCGGCCGTGTGGATCAGATGCGGGTGAAGCACCACACGCCGAGGACGAGGAAGAGTGCGCCGAAGAGTGTGGCGAGAGCGGTGGAGGCGACGGGGCTCACACCGTGCGCCACCGGCGCACGGTGAATGGTGCGCGCCCCTGTCCAGATCAGGAGAGCGGCGCCGAACAGTGCGAATGCCGTTCCGGCGAAGACCGCGGTGACGCTCTCCATGTCCGTACCCCTCAAACTCGTCGCATCGACTGCTGCCCGGGTGCCGGCCGCCGCGCTGCCGGTGCCGCCCGTGCTGCTGAGGGGACGGTGCCACGCCGGGGCGTCGCCGATGCGAACCCCGGGTGAACAGCACGCTCCGAAGGCGATTCACATCACATCGAGAGTCGCGCGGCGCCGGCTTCCGCGCCCGAATGCGGCGAACAGAGTCGGCGCGGACAGCGCACAACCGGCCCCGACCACGAGCTCCGCCCCGAGGAGCCCACCGTCCAGCCCGCCGCCTGCGGACAACTGCCCGGCGGCTCCGCGGCATGGGTGAGCGGAAGCGCGTCCCCGGCGGCCCGCATCCACACGGGCAGGGTGTCGCGCGGGACGTTCCCCCCGGTCAGCAGGAGCAGTACGGAACAGGCCACGTTCGACACCGGGAAGACACCCCGGAAACGGAGCCCGAGCTCCCCCAGCGCCTGTCCGAACGCCGAGCAGCCCGCGGAGGCGGCGAGCAGGACGGTGACCAGGCCGGCCACAGCCCCTAGCGGAATCTGCAGACCGAGCAGGAGCGAGGCGGCAGCAAGCGTGAAGACGCTGATCAGCAGGCCGTTGAGCACATACGGGAGGGCGCGGCCGAACCGGAGCGGAGCGCGATGGCGAGGGCTGAGAAGGACCGCACCGCGGGTGCCGTACCGACGCTCGTCGGCGATGGCCGTCGTGCCGCCGTAGACGCATGCGGTGGAGAAGGCGATCACCGCGTTGGCGAGCAGATGGAACAGGTCGCCGGCGACCCCGAGCTGCAGCTGGAAAGACCAAGAACAGCAGTTGCAGCAGCGGCCCTACGAGCAGCGTGCCGATGGACATGGGGGACGTCGTCCAGTTGAACAGGGCACGGTACGAGATGCCGCCGCCGATGAGGGTAAGTCGGGCCGTGCGGACGGTTCCTGAGAAGGCGCAGGCCACGGGGAGGGCGCAGGAGGGCTCGTGAAGAGGTCCGGGCGGGCCCGGCCGTCAGGCGAGCGAGAGAGTGGCGGCGACCCGGTCGCGGCGGCCCGCCGGTACTGGGCGTCGATGTGCTTCGTCAGTTCCGGAACGGGCGCCGTCCACCTCGCCCGCGCCTCCGGACCGGCGAAGAGCGCGTCGATACGGGCGAATGTAGGGATGGTCGTCGAGCCGCGTGTAGTGCTCGGCGCCCCCCGCCCGCACCATGTCGGCCGGCGTGGCCCGGATGAGGTCCCGGCTCGTCCTCGACCGACGACGCGCTGATCGGTTCCGGACAACAGGAAGCCCGGCAAGCCGGCCGGTCCCTCGCTCAACAGCCGCACCGGGCACGTCCGGTCGTCCTCCTTCAGGAGGTCACGGACCGGCCCGCACCGCCCACGCCTCGTAGGGCCAGGAAGGGAGCCCGTGCGCTCGTGCGAGATGCAGGCGGCAGGAGGTTTCACACAGCGGGCCGATGGCGATCCGGGTCGCACCGAGTGCGGCCTCGTCCAGCTCGATACGGATCACGGGTCTACGTCGCCGCACTCACGCGCCGCCCCTCACCGGCTCCAGGAAACCCTCCTCCACCAGCAGCCGGATCGCCTGCGGGGTGCGGTCGCGCAGCAGCACCGGGTCCTCTGCCATGAGCTGGGCGATGGCATCCAGGATCCTGCCTGCAGGCAGCGAGCCGTCGCACACGCCCGCGAACCCGGCCCCGACCGCATCGACCTTGGTGGCCCGTCGCATCCCGCGGTGCTGACGCAGCACCACATGCTCGGGGTCCTCGGCGCCCGGCAGGCCGACCTGCTCCTGCACCACCTCGTCGGAGAGGGTGAAGTGCGCAGCCAGCAGGGCGGCGTCGTCGTGCTCACGCAGATAGTCCTGCCGGACGAAATGGGCCTCGACGGCCGGGCCGAGGGGCTGCTCCACCGAATGCGGCCACTCCTCGATCACGACCGACGGATTGCCCGCAACGGCGGCAGCGGACTTCCTGAGCGTGATCCATCCGAAACCGACGCCCTTGGTTCTGCGGGCCTCGAATTCGTCCATCCAGGCCTCGTACCGCTCGGCGTAGGCGGCGGGGTCCGTACGGTGGTCGCCGCTGTCGCGGAGCCAGAGCTCGGCGTACTGCGTGATGTCCTGCACCTCGCGCTGCACGATCCAGGCGTCACAACCTTGAGGTACCCAGGAGCGCAGCCGGTCCTGCCACTCCTCGCCCTCCACGTGCTGCCAGTTGGCGAGAAACTGCGCGTACCCCCCCTCGTTCAACCGGTCGCCGGCCTGCTGCACCAGCGTCCGGCACAGGTCGTCGCCGCCCATACCGCCGTCGCGGTACGTCAACCGGGCGCCGGGCGAGATGACGAAGGGCGGGTTGGAGACGATCAGGTCGTACGTCTCGGTGTCGACCGGCTCATAGAGGGAGCCCACACGCAGATCGGCCGGAGCGGCGCCGGACAGTGCGAGGGTGAGCCGGGTGAAGTCCAGGGCTCGTGGATTGACGTCCGTGGCCGTGACCCGAATGGCGTGCTGGGCGGCGTGCAGCGCCTGGATGCCGGAACCCGCACCGAGATCGAGGGCGGTGGCGACGGGTCTGCGCACGGTGATACCGGCAAGCGTGGTGGACGCCCCGCCTACGCCCAGGACGACCGCCTCCTCGTGCGAGCCGATCCCACCCGCCCCGCCTACAGCACACCCCAGGTCGGAAACGATGAACCAGTCCTCGCCCTCGGGCCCGCCGTACGGCCGGACGTCGACGGTCGCTCTGACCAGGTCTCCCTCACGGACCACCCAGCCGTCCTCCACACACTCCTCCAGCGGAAGCGCTGCGGCGACCCGGGCGGCCGGGACGTGGCGCTGCAGAAGGAACAGCCGCACCAGCGTGTCGAGGGGCGAATCCCCGCGGGTGGCCCGGAGTGCCGGGACGGTCTCGCTGCGGGCGAGCGCGGCGTAGGCGGGCGCGCCGAGCCGCTCCAGGAGGCCGTCGGCGGTGAAAGCCGCGGCGATCAGGGCCTGGCGGAGCCGGGGGGTGCGGGCGGATGCGGGAAGGCTGGTCGTACTCACCCGTCCATTGTGTCCGCTCCCACCGACAACGGCAGCGGCCCGGCACCCACGAGGGGCGACCGGACCGCTGCGAACGGGCTTCGGAGGCGGCTTTTCATCCGCCGGAGGCCTCGCTCGCCTACGACTTCTCGCTCGCCGAGGCGGCGGGAGAGGCCGACTTCGATGCCGGGGCGGACGGAGCGGCGGCGGGCGGGGCGGAGGCCGTCGGCTTCTGGCAGCCCTTCTGCTTCGCCATCGCGGAACCGACCTCGCCCGACTGGAGCTTCTTCAGAGCCTGGTCACCATTGGTGCTGATCTTGTTCAGCTCGTCGGCGATGCCCTTGAGTCCGTCGGCGAATTTCGCCTGGTCCTTCGTGTCGAGCGCGTCGACCTTCGTCTTCAGGTTCGCGTAGGCCACGGAGGAGGCGTTGAGCTCCTTCACGGCCTCCTGCTGCGTGGTCTCGCCGTCGTCCACGGGCGGCGGGCCCGCGGACTCCACGGCTGTGCCCAGCGCCTTGTACGCCTGCGAGATCTGCTGGAAGGCGGCCGAGTCGGTCTGCTGGACGTCGGCGGGCTTGCTGTTGTCGGCCGTCTGCTGCTGGATCGCGGCATTGGCGTTCGCGATCTTCTGCAGCTGCGGCTGGACCTGGTCGCAGACCTTCTTCGCCCAGTCGTTCACCTTGTCGTCGCTGTCGTCGCTGCAGCCCGACAGCGTCAGTACGAGTACCGCACCGCCGGACAGTGCGGCTGCAAGCTTCTTGTTCACCGGATTGGGTCCCTTCCAAGGCTCTCGGCCCCGGAACTTACACGCCAAGTGGGCGACATTCTGGCGCCGGGCATCCGATGTACGTGCTTTTGCAGCCATTTGCACCAAGGAGAATGAGGGAGATACAACTCACCTGAACGCTCGGTCACTCGTGCGGGTACTCCCTCGCCCGAGTGGAATATCCGGCGAGGAAGGCGACGGACGGCGCATCAGAATGCGCCGTCCGCCCCTCCACTGACCAGGTATTACCTAAGTGGCCACTCGACCTTTCCCGAGCAGCTCACGAAACAGCGGCGGGATCAGTGGACTTGGCGGGGCGGCCTCCATCTCCGTCGTCGCCGCCCGATCCGCCGTCGTCACCCATGGCGATCCCGCGCCGCTTGGAGACATAGACCGCTCCGACGATGACACCGATGGCGACCACGGCCACCGCCGCTCGCACTCCCGCACTCGCGTCATCGCCATAGCTGAACTGCACGACCGCAGGGGCGATGAGCAGCGCCACCAGGTTCATCACCTTGAGGAGAGGGTTGATCGCCGGGCCCGCCGTGTCCTTGAACGGGTCACCGACCGTGTCACCGATGACCGTCGCGGCATGGGCCTCACTGCCCTTTCCGCCGTGGTGACCGTCCTCGACGAGCTTCTTGGCGTTGTCCCACGCCCCGCCGGAGTTGGCGAGGAAGACAGCCATCAGGGTTCCGGTGGCGATCGCTCCCGCGAGATACGAGCCGAGCGCGCCGACACCCAGGGTGAACCCGACAGCGATCGGTGCCAGGACCGCTAGCAGCCCGGGGGTGGCCAGCTCGCGCAGCGCGTCCTTGGTGCAGATGTCGACGACGCGTCCGTACTCCGGCTTCTCCGTGTAGTCCATGATCCCGGGATGCTCGCGGAACTGGCGCCGCACCTCGTAGACCACGGCCCCCGCAGAGCGGGAGACGGCGCTGATGGCCAGGCCCGAGAAGAGGAACACGACTGCGGCGCCGAGAATCAGGCCGACCAGGTTGTTGGGCTGCGAGATGTCCAGGCTCAGTCCCATCTCCCCCGCCCGAGCGCCGACGTCGTCGACCGCCGTGGCGATCGCGTCGCGGTACGAGCCGAAGAGCGCCGAGGCCGCCAGCACCGCGGTGGCGATCGCGATGCCCTTGGTGATGGCCTTGGTGGTGTTGCCGACGGCGTCCAGGTCGGTGAGAACCTGGGCCCCGGCGCCCGTGACGTCGCCCGACATCTCGGCGATGCCCTGAGCGTTGTCGGAGACCGGGCCGAAGGTGTCCATCGCCACGATGACACCCACGGTGGTGAGGAGGCCGGTTCCGGCGAGCGCCACGGCGAAGAGAGCCAACATGATCGATGTCCCGCCGAGCAGAAACGCTCCGTAGACGCCGAGACCGATCAGGAGCGCGGTGTAGACGGCCGACTCCAGACCGATGGAGATCCCGGCGAGAACCACGGTCGCGGGTCCGGTCAGCGAGGACTTCCCGATGTCCCGGACGGGGCGGCGGTTGGTCTCGGTGAAGTAGCCCGTGAGCTGCTGGATCAGTGCGGCGAGCACGATGCCGATGGTGACCGCGACCAGGGCGAAGACACGCGGGTCGCCGCCGTGCGAGGTGATCGCGCTGTCGGTGACCCCGTCCAGGTCTGCGTACGAGGAGGGCAGGTAGACGAAGACCGCCACCGCGACCAGGACCAGTGAGATCACCGCGGAGACGAAGAATCCGCGGTTGATGGCCGTCATCCCGCTGCGGTCGGCTCGCCGCGGGGCGACCGCGAAGATGCCGATCATAGCGGTGACCACGCCGATTGCCGGAACGATCAACGGAAAGGCCAGCCCGGCATCCCCGAAAGCCGCCTTGCCGAGAATGAGTGCGGCCACGAGCGTCACCGCGTACGACTCGAAGAGGTCGGCGGCCATTCCTGCGCAGTCACCGACGTTGTCGCCCACGTTGTCGGCGATGGTGGCGGCGTTGCGCGGATCGTCCTCGGGAATGCCCTGCTCCACCTTGCCCACGAGGTCGGCACCCACGTCGGCGGCCTTGGTGAAGATGCCACCGCCGACCCTCATGAACATGGCGATCAACGCCGCACCGAGGCCGAATCCCTCCAGCACCTTGGGCGCGTCGGCGGCGTAGACGAGGACGACACAGGAGGCGCCGAGCAGACCGAGGCCCACCGTGATCATGCCGACCACACCGCCTGTACGGAAAGCGATCTTCATCGCCTTGTGCGAGACAACGGTGAGATCCTTTTCCGGTTCACCCTCCGCAGGAGTGGCCTCGCGCGCGGCAGCGGCCACGCGCACATTGCTGCGTACGGCGAGTCGCATACCGATGTATCCGGTGGCTGCCGAGAAAAGCGCACCCACCAGGAAGAACAACGAGCGGCCTGCACGCTGTGACCAGTTGTCGGCCGGCAGCAGCAGAAGCAGGAAGAACACGACGACGGCAAAGATGCCGACGGTACGCAGCTGCCGGGCCAGATAGGCGTTCGCGCCTTCCTGGACGGCAGCCGCGATCTCCTTCATCCGATCGGTGCCTTCACCGGCCGCCAGGACCTGGCGGACCAGCAGCTGGGCGACGACCAGCGCGGCGAGGGCGACGGCCGCGATGACGACGACGATCAGCCGATTGTCATCGGTGAGTACCGCGGCTGCGAGTGAGGTGGGCCGGCCGGAAGGTGCGGAAACGTGCGTCAGTTCTGCGAGTGGGGTGTTGAAGAACTCCGCCATACGTCCTCCTTGACGCTCAGCGCTCAAGACGTGGACGGATTGTAGGGAGCAGAACCTGATCAAAACAGTGGGTGGTCAATGAAATCGGCGACTGCCCACCCAAAGACAAATGATCTCGCCCGGGATTGCACCCGAATGCAGTAATGGGGCAGCCGCATGCCACCCGGAGGAAATCAATAGATCATCGATCAAGCGCACAGGAAAAAGGCCCTGCTCAGCAGGGCCCGGAAAACTTGATCGCTCGTCTCACCCGAGGGCGTGACACACCTCAGGGAAGCACCACAGCCGAAGTCGTCGGCCAGGTCATACGGATCACTCCGCCGTCCGTGCCCGAACGGACTTCCACGTCGTCGACCAACCCGCTGATGACGGCGAGACCCATCTCGTCCTCGGCATCCGTTTCGTCGAGCCCTCCGGCTCCACCTCCGGGCGCTCCCTCCAGTGAGGTATCACTGCCCGGGCCGGGCACTCCGTCGCCGACCTCGATGGAGAACGCCTTCTCCTCCTCGGTCAGCACGACCGTGACCGGGGTGGTGATGTCATGACTCCGATGCAGCCCGACAGCGCGGCTGCACGCCTCGCCGACGGCGAGTCTGACCTCGTCGAGCACCGCCTCGTCCACGCCGGCCCTGCGTGCCACGGCGGCTGCCACGAGGCGGGCCGTCCTGACGTGTTCGGGCTGAGCGCTGAAGCGGAGTTCAACGGTTGGCATGCCATCCCCCTCGAACGTATGGGCGTGCATCTCAGGGGCCCGGGCGTGGCGCCCGGTACCCCTGCTCTCACTTCTCCACCGGAACCGACGAAGCCGGCAGCCGACCAAAGGGGTCGACCGCCTGCTCGTGGCGGCCCGCCTGCTGCCGCCTGTCGGCCTGTCACAACCTGCTGGCCGGCCCGAAGAGCGACCGACCTGCGCCGACGTCAGTCGGTGGCCGCGACAGCCTCGTCGACCGTGGTGTGAATGGGAAACACCTTGGTCAGACCTGTGATCCGGAAGATCTTGAGAATGCGCTCCTGGTTGCACACCAGTCGCAGCGAGCCCTCATGGGCCCGGACACGCTTCAAGCCGCCCACGAGCACGCCGAGGCCGGTGGAGTCGAGGAAGTCGACACCTTCCATGTCGACAACCAGGTGGTAGCTGCCGTCATTCACCAACTCGACCAACTGCTCGCGCAGCTTGGGCGCGGTATACACATCAATCTCGCCACCGACCTCGACGACCGTACGGTCGCCACCAGGGCCGGACACATTGCGAGTCGACAGGGACAGGTCCACGGATCCTCCAGCACCTTGCTATCGAGCGGTCGCCCCTCGGTCTCCCCGACGGAGGCCAGGGGACGGATCGCCAGCCGCGATGGCATTCAATCACTTACCAGCAGCCATGCACGACGCCTTGGGACCATTGTCCGTCATGCCAGTGACACACTCGATGCCGATGGCCAAGAATCACCGCCCCAGTCGACCGCCCGAGAACGGGGGCTCCCGCCCCTCTCCCGACATGGTCCTCGACCGGCTCGCCGCAGGGGCGGGCCGGGCCGCGCGCATCACTCATACGGAGCACTTGCCCCCGCGTACGGGAACCCATGCCATCTGGCCGGATCGCATCCGGCCGGAAGTGATCGCGGCAATTACCCAGGCCGGGATCGACCATCCGTGGGCACACCAGGCTGCCGCCGCCGAGTACGCCCTGGACGGCGAATCCGTCGTGATCGCCACCGGAACCGCGTCCGGCAAGTCCCTCGCCTACCTGGCTCCGGTCCTGAGCGCCCTCCTGGACGGCTCACAGGCCCCGAACGGCCGCGGCGCGACTGCCCTGTATCTCGCCCCCACCAAGGCCCTCGCCGCCGATCAGCGGCGCTCGGTGAAGGCACTCGCGGCACCGCTGGGCACCGCGGTCCGCCCCGCTGTCTACGACGGAGACACGCCGGTCGAAGAACGCGAATGGGTGCGCCAGTACGCCAACTACGTCCTGACGAACCCCGACATGCTGCACCGGGGAATACTCCCGTCCCACCCCCGCTGGGCCTCCTTCCTGCGCGCCCTGCGCTTCGTCGTCATCGATGAATGCCACACCTACCGGGGTGTGTTCGGGTCGCACGTCGCCCAGGTGCTGCGCCGTCTGCGCCGCCTGTGCGCCCGGTACGGCTCCGATCCGGTCTTCCTCCTCGCCTCCGCCACCGCGGCCCAGCCCTCGGTCGCAGCGGGCCGCCTCACGGGCCTGACCGTCAAGGAGGTCGCCGACGACGCCTCCCCCCGCGGCGAGACGGTCTTCGCCCTCTGGGAGCCGCCGCTGACCGAGCTGCACGGCGAGAAGGGGGCTCCGGTGCGCCGTACCGCCACGGCCGAGACCGCCGACATCCTGACCGAACTGACCCTCCAGGGAGTCCGCTCGGTTGCCTTCGTACGCTCCCGGCGCGGCGCCGAGCTCATCTCCGTCATCGCCAAGGAACGCCTGGGCGAGGTGGACCGCTCTCTGCCGAAACGGATCGCCGCCTACCGTGGTGGCTACCTGCCCGAGGAGCGCCGTGCCCTGGAACGCGCTCTGCACTCCGGGGAGCTGCTCGGACTGGCCGCCACCACGGCCCTGGAGCTCGGCATCGACGTCTCGGGCCTGGATGCCGTCGTCATCGCCGGATACCCGGGTACCAGGGCATCCCTGTGGCAACAGGCCGGCCGCGCCGGACGCGCCGGCCAAGGCGCCCTGGCCATCCTCGTCGCCCGGGACGACCCACTGGACACATTCCTCGTCCATCACCCCGAGGCACTGTTCCAGCAGCCCGTGGAGTCGACAGTCCTGGACCCGGACAACCCGTACGTCCTCGCCCCGCACCTGTGTGCCGCAGCCTCGGAGCTCCCGCTCACCGAAGCCGACATCGCCCTCTTCGGCCCTGCGGTACCCGAGCTGCTGCCGCAGCTGGAGGCGGCGAAGCTGCTGCGCAGACGGGCAACAGGCTGGCACTGGACCCGCCGCGAACGGGCCGCCGATCTGACCGACATCCGAGGCGGAGGCGGCCGCCCGGTCCAGATCGTCGAGGAAGGGACCGGCCGTCTGCTGGGCACCGTCGACGAATCGGCCGCGCACACCGCCGTGCACGAGGGCGCCGTCCACCTCCATCAGGGCCGCACCTACCTGGTCCGGAAACTGGATCTGGAGGACTCGGTGGCCTTGGTCGAGGAAGCCGTTCCGCCGTACTCGACCACCGCCCGCGACACCACCGCCATCGCCGTGCTGGAGACCGACACCGAGATCCCGTGGGGCGACGGGCGACTCTGTTTCGGCTCCGTGGAGGTCACCAACCAGGTCGTCTCCTTCCTGCGTCGCAGGCTGATCACCGGGGAGGTACTCGGCGAGACGAAGCTCGACCTGCCGCCCCGCACCCTGCGCACCCGTGCCGTGTGGTGGACGGTCACCGAGGATCAGCTCGATGCGGCCCGGATCAATCCCGAGATCCTCGGTGGCGCCCTGCACGCCGCCGAACACGCCTCGATCGGGATGCTGCCGCTCTTCGCCACCTGTGACCGCTGGGACATCGGCGGTGTCTCCGTACCGCTCCACCCGGACACGTTGCTGCCGACCGTCTTCGTGTACGACGGCCACCCGGGCGGCGCGGGATTCGCAGAGCGGGCCTTCCACACCGCCCGCACATGGCTGACCGCGACCCGCCAGGCCATCGCTTCCTGCGAGTGCGAGGCCGGCTGCCCGTCCTGCATCCAGTCCCCCAAATGCGGCAACGGCAACGAGCCGCTTCATAAACGGGGAGCCGTACGCCTTCTCACCGAGCTCCTCAGAACCGCGCCCCCGGACCCCGGAGAGGACCGTCACGAGGCGGAAAGCACCGACGGCTAGACATCCGTTCGGCAGTTCCGGCCGGTGCCGCGGTCCCGACCGGTGCCTGTGCTGGTGCCTGTGCCGCGCAGAGCTGAGCCGGTGTCGCAGCGCTTGCCCGTGTCGCAGTGCCAGCCGGTGTCGCAGCGCCAGCCGGTACCGGAGTGCCAGCCCGTGCCGCAGTGCCAGCCGGTACCGGAGTGCCAGCCCGTGCCGCAGTGCCAGCCGGTACCGGAGTCCCCGCTGGTTCCGGAGTCCCCGCCGGATACCTTGCCCCGGCCGGCGTCGGCGTGGCGGCCGGCGGCCTGGTGGCCGGCCCGGTCGCCGGTGGCCCCGCTCGAGACCTGACCTGCGGCGCATACGGGCCGAAGCGCGCGCGGGCCGTCACATCAGCGATCTCGCCCTGGATCGCGCACCGCACCACTTCGGCCCCCTGTGCCCCCGCTACCTCTCTCGCCGCCCCGCATGCCTCGGATGTGCCGCGCAGCGCCCGGTCCGCCGCGGCGAGGGCCGCCAGATCCGCCGCACCGGCCGCCTTGTGGCGGGCGGCCACGGCCTGCCCCAGCGCAAGCACCACTGCGAACACCGCGCACAGCGTCGCCGTCGTCATGGCCACCCACACCGTTGCCAGTCCCTGGTCCCTCACCCTGGACTCCTTCCGCGCCGCCTCCACGACCCCGCCCCCTTCACGGTTCGGCTCCCACCAGGTCCTCGGCCGACGCAACCGCCTCTGCGCTCAACGTCAGGGCCAGCGGCCCCGGTCCTGGTGCGGGAGCCTCCACCCGGACCCGCCACAGCTCCCCAGTCCGCTTGACAGCGACCCGCGCCCTCCCCGGCGCCGCCTCCCGCGCCGCGGAGAGCACCGACGCCTCCGGCTCCGAACGTGCCGCCGCCCGCGCCCCGGCCCGTGCGGCGTCCACACAGCGGATCTGGTCGGCCGCGGCAACCAGCGCCCACACCAGAGCCAGGGCGAACGCCACCAACACGGGAATGGCCATGGCAGCCTCCGCCGTCACCGCGCCCCGGTCCAGGGCCAGGGCCTTGGGTCGGCCCCCCTTCCGGGCCGTCTCAGAACTTCGCATCGAGCGCATCCTTGATCAGCGACTGCATCGCCGACAGCACAGGTCCGCTGGTGACGACCTTGTAGAGCACCGCTGCGAACGCACAGGCCGCGATGGTGCCCACGGCGTACTCGGACGTCGTCATCCCTCGGTCCGGCAGGCCGGACCGCATGAACCTGTCCGCCCATGCACGGCGCACCGCGCTCATTGCACGTCCCATGACGTTCTTTGCCATCTCGTCCCCCGTTTGGTTTGTCGATTTTCGTTTTGCACAGGTGTCCGAAATGGGCACCTGTGGCTCCTGTCAGTTGCCGTGCAACAGCCCCGTCGCAAGCCCGATCACCACCGGCGCCACCCCCACCGCCAGAAAGGCGGGCAGGAAGCAGAGCCCGACGGGTGCGGTGATCAACACGCCCGCACGCTGGGCACGTGCCACGGCGGCACTCGCGCGCTCGGCGCGCATCTCGTCGGCCAGCCGGGAGACCGACTCCGCCGCCGGAGCCCCGGTCGCCCCGGCCCGTTCCAGACAGCGGGCCAGGGGCCCTGCGCCCGGTATTTCTCCGAACCGCCCCCACGCGTCGGCTGGTTCGCCTCCCAGCCGGATCTCGGCTGCCGTACGGGCCAGCCGGTCGCCGACCGGACCGCCCATGGATTCCCCGACAGCCCCTGCCGCCTCCCGCGGTCCTGCGCCCGCCGAGATGCAAGCCGCCAACAGATCGGCGGCCAAGGGCAATTGCCGGGTCACCGCCATGACCTCCTCCGCCTTCTGGACACCGGCCTCTCGGCGTTGCCCGGACTGCTGCCATCGCCACGCTCCGTACGCCGCCGCCAGACCGACCCCACATCCAGCCGGCCCGCCGACGAGAATCCAGCCGGTTGCCCCCGCGCCCAGGAGCGCCGCCCACCGCTGGGCACGGCTCCTGCCCCTCGCCCGCCGGAACCGCCACCCCCGCCGCGGGCTTCCGGAGCAGACGGCCAACAACAGCGCGCCCCGTCCGCGCATCGTCCGTTCCTGCCGTCGCCCGGCCAGGGCCAGTGCCACGTACACAGCCGCACCCAGAACTGCTCCGCCCCCGCCGAGTCTGTGAACCTCTTCGGGCAGCCCGCTCACGGCGCCTCCCCCGCCCGGACGATCCGCGCCGCCCAGAACAGCCCCGCCGTCTCCAGCAGGCAGCCCGCCACCAGACAGGCCAGCCCTCCCGGACTGTGCAGCAGCACCCGCAGCGGGTCCGCTCCGAGCGCCGCCCCCAGCCCCAGTCCCACCACCGGCAGCAGCGCCAGCACCACGACCGTCGACCACGCGCCCGCCAGCTGCGCCCGTAACGCCTCCCGCCGACGCCGCTCGGCCCTCAGCGCCCCTTCCAGGCGGTCCAGACCGGCGGCCAGACCTGCTCCGCCGTCGACCGCCACCCGCCAGCAGGCCGCCACCCCCGCGAGCCCGCCCAGGCCCGGCCCGGCCGACGCCTGCCGCAGTGCGCCGGGTACATCGCCGCCGAACCGCGCAGCCGCCAGCACGGCGGCCTCGGCCACGCCCAGTGCCCCTGCGTTCCGCCCGGCAGCGAGCAATGCCTGCCCCGGCTCGCGCCCTGCCCGCAGCTCACCCACCACGGCCCCGCAAAGTGCCGTCACCGCATCGGCCGCCCGCTCACGCTCGCACCGCAGCACCCGCCGCTGCAGCCATCGCCGCACCAGAGGCACCGCCACGGCCCCCGCAAGCAGGGGCAGCACCGACTCGCCAAACACTGCGAGAAGCGCCGCTACAGGGGCGCACAGCCATTCACGTCGCGCATCGAAGTACGCCCGAGCCATGGCCCACACCGCCCACAGTCCCTGCTGCCCCGCCCCTCCTGCCGAGAACAACGCCCGCGCCCGCCGCACGCCCGGGTCCCTCATCACCGTCAACCCGCCTGCCAGGCCCGCGCAGACCGCTATGGCCAACGCCAGCACCTGCATCAAGGAACCCGGACCGGCGGCTGTCACGGCGCACCCCCGACCAGCGACTCCAGCTGCTCCCAGCCACGTTCCCGGACGAATCCATCGGCGCCCCAGCGCAGCGCGGGCACCGTAACCACCAGCCCCGCCGGATCCCGCTCCAGCACATGCACTTCGGCGAGCCTCCGCTGCCCCGCGCGGTCCCGTACGAGATGAAGCACCACGGAAAGCGCGGCAGCCAACTGGCTGTGCAGCGCCGCCCGGTCGAGCCCGGCAGCAGTCCCCAGGGCCTCCAGACGGGCCGGGACATGCTCCGCAGCATTGGCGTGCACCGTGCCGCACCCGCCCTCGTGTCCGGTGTTCAGCGCGGCCAGCAGCTCCGTCACCTCGGCACCTCGCACCTCTCCCACCACCAGTCGGTCGGGGCGCATGCGCAACGCCTGGCGCACCAGGTCCCGGAGCGTCACCCGCCCCGCCCCTTCCTGATTGGCGGGACGCGACTCCAGGCGCACCACGTGGGGGTGATCCGGACGCAGTTCCGCCGAATCCTCGGCAAGCACGATGCGTTCCTGCTCCCCGACCGCGCCCAGCAGGCTCGACAGCAAGGTCGTCTTACCCGCGCCGGTTCCTCCGCTGATCACATACGAGACCCTCGCCTCGACCAACGCTCTCAGGAACCGGTCGCCGCCGGGCGGGACCGTGCCCGCCCCAACAAGCTCCGCCAGAGCAAATGCCCGGGGCCGAACCACTCGCAGCGACAGGCATGTCGAGCCGACGGACACGGGCGGCAGCACCGCATGCATCCTGGTCCCGTCGGGCAGCCTCGCGTCGACCCACGGCCGGGCGTCATCCAGTCGGCGCCCCGCCACGGCGGCGAGCCTCTGTGCCAGTCTCCGGACAGCTGCCGCATCCGGAAAGGTGACCCCGGTCAGTTCGAGTCCGCCTCCCCGGTCCACCCACACCCGGTCCGGCGCGGACACCAGGACGTCGGTCACCGCCGGGTCTGCCAGCAGCCTTTCCAGTACGCCCGTGCCGACCAGCTCGCCACGCAACTCCTCTGCTGCCCCCAGCACTTCTGCATCGCCGAGCAGTCGGCCTTGCGCCCTCAGGGCGGCCGCCACCCCAGCTGGAGTCGGCGCCTCGCCGCTACGGGCCAGCCGTTGCCGAACCGCGTCGAGCAGGGCCTCCGTCATGACACGCCTCCCCCGGAATGCCCTGCGACAAGGCCGCCCCCGCCGCCCGGCACATCCGCCCTGTCCCAGAACGCTGTACAGAACCGGGCCAGTGGGCCTCGGGGACTGCCACCCGGCGGCTCGCCACCGTCCTGTGCCGTCGTCAGCCCGATTTCCAGGGGCAGATCTCCTACGAGGGGAAGCCCCAGCACCTGTGCCACCCACTCCTCGTCGAGCCCTGCGGAATAGGGACCCCTCGCGACTACCCGCAGGTCCTCCAGCACCATTCCGGCCGCCGACGCCACGCGTTTGGCTGCCGCAACCGCCCTGAGCTCTCCAGGCACCACCAACAGCCCCAGGTCCAGCTGTGCAAGCGCCTCGGCAACGCCTTCGTCGACCCTGCGCGGCAGGTCCACGACGACCACACCGCCGAGCCGGCGCGCGGCCGCGAGCACTGCCTGCATGGCCTGCGGTGGGATGACCACCTCGTCGTCCCGCCCCCAACTGAGCACGCGCAGCCCGTGCAGGGCAGGCAGGGACTCTTCAAGTGCGCCGCCGCCGACCCTGCCTTTGGAACGGACGAAATCAGGCCACCTCATTCCGTCGCTTCCTTCACCCCCGAGCAGCACGTCGATGCCGCCGCCCAAAGGGTCGCCGTCGATCAGCATCGTTCGCCTGCCCGACCTGGCTGCGGTCACCGCGAGCGCACAGGCCAGCGTGGATGCGCCGGAGCCTCCCCGCCCTCCCATCACTCCGACAGTGAGCGCGGGACGGCCCACACCTTCCGCCGCATTGGCGATCTGGTCGACGAGCCAGTCCTCGGAATCAGGCAGCCGCAACACGTATTCGGCCCCGATCTCCACAGCCCGGCGCCACACGTCCGGGTCGTCCTGGTCCCGCCCGACGAGCATCACACCCCGCCTTCGGGCCATCCCGCGACACCGGAGGACCGCGTCATCACCCACCAGAACCATCGGGGCCTGTTCCCAGCCGCCCCTCCGTCCGAGCGGGCCCTGTTGAACCTCCGGCACCGCCCCGGCAGCCGCGCACAGCCTCAGCAGATCGTCGAGCAACTCCACGTCCTCGGTCACGATCAAGGGTCCGCCCCGCCGCTCTCCGCCGATCGGCTGACCTTCTTGTACGAGGGATCCAGCCACGATCTCCGCCCCCTTCTCACTGCCCCTGCAGTACGGTTCGCGGCGATCTCGGACCGATCCGAGATGCGCGATTCCGGAACCCGCGGACTTCGCGGGTGGAATCAACATGCAGTGCCTCGGAAAAACATGTGGATCTTGCTCGAGAACTGTGGACAACTTCGGCATTGTGAATATCTCGGTAGCTCATACCGGCGACTTTCGGAGCGCAACCCTTCCGCAACACAGCGTGACGGTGCACGATCGAGTGAGCCCCCGGCAGAGTCGGAGCGACACAGGCGCGAAGGGAGGGGAAGGCTCGATTCCGGGCGGCAAAAACACATCCGGACATGCGACGACCCCCGCCGGGGGGGAGAGCGGGGGTCGTCCCCACGGCCGACTCGGGGGGGGAGGAGCCGGACCGGGTTAGCACGGTCGCGAACGATCCGTGACTTCCATGGTGTACCCGAGAGCCTTCTCAGGCAAACCCACCCGCCGGATTTTACGCCGAATGGTGGGCCCCTATGCTCACCTTTGTGGAAAACTGCTTCTCGCCGCGCACAGCAGCCTTCTTTGACCTGGACAAGACGGTCATTGCGAAGTCATCGACGCTGACCTTCAGCAAGTCCTTCTACCAAGGCGGGCTGATCAACCGCCGTGCCGTACTGCGCACCGCGTACACACAGTTCGTGTTCCTTGCCGGGGGTGCCGATCACGACCAGATGGAGCGGATGCGCGAATATCTCTCAGCGCTCTGCAAGGGATGGAACGTCCAGCAGGTCAAGGAGATCGTCGCCGAAACTCTTCACGATCTGATCGACCCGATCATCTATGACGAGGCGGCGACCCTCATCGAGGAACATCACATGGCCGGGCGGGACGTGGTCATCGTGTCGACCTCGGGCGCCGAAGTCGTCGAGCCGATCGGTGAACTGCTCGGCGCCGACCGGGTCGTCGCAACGCGGATGGTCGTCGGCGACGACGGCTGCTTCACCGGCGAGGTCGAGTACTACGCCTACGGGCCGACGAAGGCCGAGGCTGTCAAGGAGCTCGCGGCATCGGAGGGATACGACCTCTCACGCTGCTACGCCTACAGCGACTCCGCCACCGATGTACCGATGCTGGAGTCCGTCGGCCATCCGCACGCGGTCAACCCCGACCGGGCACTGCGGCGCGAGGCCACCCTCCGGGAATGGCCGATTCTCGTCTTCGATCGACCTGTCCGCCTCAAGCAGCGGCTGCCCACGTTCTCGATGCCGCCGCGCCCGGCGCTCGTGGCCGCTGCAGCAGTCGGCGCCGCCGCCCTCACGGCGGGACTGGTCTGGTACACCAACCGCCGCCGCCGCGCCGCCTCGCTCACCACCTGACGCAGGCTGTACCGGCGGCCCCGGCGGAGCTGCGCGACGGCTCCGCCGCCATAGCCGAGCAGTGTCCGACTCACCCTTATTTGAACCTAAAAGTAAAGAAGTACGGCCAGGACTTCCGCTACTCCCGGTCCTGGAGTACAAAGGACTCAACGGCCCGCGAGACCAAGGACATCCGAGAGGATCACCTTTACACGCAGAGACGGCCCCACGGACCGCGCATGAAAGTCGAGCACCCACGCGACGTCGACCCGTCGATTACGGGCCAGCCGCACCAGGTGACGGGCAAAGAACCCGACCTGATGGGCATATATCGAGGACGCTTGGTAACTGGGCGGACATGCCAGCGGCGGTACCGGAATCGGTACCGCCGCAACCCTTTCCGGGCAGCGCGCCGCGCGCGTCCGCCAGGTCACGGGCCTTCTATGCCGCACCTCGCTGCAGCGCTTCGCACACCGCCGTCGACTCCCTGGTGCCCAGTTCCACCGAGCGCCCGCAGTGTGCGATCCAGGCAGCCATACCCTCCGGCTTTCCCGAGAGATAACCCTCGAAGCCCGCGACATACGCCGCCCGCCCCTGCTCCGCGTGCCCCACTTCGGCGGGGCAGATCGACTTCGGGTCGAGTCCACTGCCGATCAGCACGATCCGCTCAGCGGTCCGGGCCACCAGACCGTTGTGCGAGCCGAAGGGGCGCAGCGCCAGCAGTTCACCGTGCACGATCGAGGCTGTCACCAACGCGGGCGCCGCACTCCCGGTGATGATCAGCTGCGACAGCCCCTCCAGACGCCCGGCGACTTCGTCGGCATCCGGGACCGGCGCCTCGATAAGCGGCTCATCCACCGGCTCACCCGACAGACGTGGGCGCCCAACAGCATCATCACGAGTTGCCCCGCCGGCCGCTACCAGGTGCAGCCGAGCCAGGACCCGCAGAGGTGACTGCCGCCAGATCGAGAGCAGTTGCCCCGCCTCCGCGGTCAGCCTCAGAGCCGCTCCGATCGTGCGCGCCTCGTCCTCGCCACTGAAGTCGGTACGCCGACGCACCTCCTCCAGATTCCAGTCGGCGCCCGAGAGCGCCGCCGAGCCACGTGCGCCCCGCAGGGCCGCCTCTGCGGTGACCTCATTGCTGCGGCGCCGCATGACACGGTGGCCGTACACCCTGTCCACAGCCTTGCGTACGGAGTCCACCGCGTCGGCGACCCCCGGCAGGGCGCCCAGGGCGGCGAGCGGATCTGAGGCAGTCGTACTCATAAGTAGGGAGGCTACGCGTCCCCTGCGCGGATCCCTCCCTTGAGTGGCCTTCTTCACGAAGTTCGACAGCAGCGAGCGACAACACCGCTACCCTAGGTGAACATGAAGATCGCTTTCGTAGGGAAGGGCGGCAGCGGCAAGACCACGCTGTCCTCGCTCTTCATCCGCCACCTCGCTGCCAATGAAGCTCATGTCGTCGCGGTGGACGCCGACATCAACCAGCATCTCGGGGCCGCGCTCGGCCTGGACGAGACGGAAGCCGCCGCGCTCCCTGCCATGGGGGCCCAGCTGCCTCTCATCAAGGACTACCTGCGTGGCAGCAATCCCCGAATCGCGTCCGCCGAGACAATGATCAAAACAACTCCACCGGGCGAGGGCTCACGACTGCTGCGTGTCCGCGAGGACAACCCCGTCTACGAAGCCTGCGCACGGACGGTCAAGCTCGACGACGGCGACATCCGGCTGATGGCCACCGGCCCGTTCACCGAGTCCGACCTCGGGGTGGCCTGCTACCACTCAAAGGTCGGAGCGGTCGAGCTGTGCCTCAACCATCTGATCGACGGTTCGGACGAATACGTCGTGGTCGACATGACAGCGGGATCGGACTCGTTCGCCTCCGGGATGTTCACACGCTTCGACATGACATTCCTGGTCGCCGAGCCGACCCGGAAAGGGGTCTCGGTCTACCGCCAGTACAAGGAGTACGCACGAGACTTCGGTGTCGCCCTGAAGGTGGTCGGCAACAAGGTGCAGGGCGAGGACGATCTCGATTTTCTGCGCACGGAGGTCGGCGACGACCTGTTGGTCGGAATCGGTCAGTCCGACTGGGTGCGGAGCATGGAGAAGGGCAGGCCGGCCCCGTTCGACCTGCTGGAGGCCGGCAACCGGATGGCCCTGCAGGCCCTGCAGGACGCTGCGGAGGACTCGTACGAACAGCGCGACTGGGAGCGCTACACCCGCCAGATGGTGCACTTCCACCTGAAGAACGCGGAGAGCTGGGGCAACGAGAAAACGGGTGCCGACCTGGCTGCCCAGGTCGACCCCGCCTTCGTACTGAAGGAATGCTGCACGGACGTGGGCGCTGCCCAGCCGGCCTGACCGGCCGACGAGCCCCGGACCGGCCTGCGGGCCCGTGACCCCGCCGACGGATCCATCGCCCGGCCGGGCGTGATCCGGAGAGAGGCCTACTCCGCGCTCCTGTCGGCACCCTTGCCGGCCGGTTGGCCGGACGACTCGGCCGGTGCGGGGCTGCCCAGGCCCTTCCTCGGAGCTACCCCTCCAAGAAAGGACGACCAGCCCTGCTGGGGCTCCTGACCGACCTTCAGCGTTCCGAGTCTGGACAGCGTCCCCGGGTCCTGTGCATCCAGCCAGTCAGCAAGCTGGCGGAAGGAGACACACCGCACATCCTGCTGGGTACAGACAGTCTTGATCGTCTCCTCGATGGCACGCATATAGGTGCCACCGTTCCAGGACTCGAAGTGATTGCCGATGATCAGAGGTGCACGGTTACCGTTGTACGAGCGCTCGAATGCCTGAAGCAGACCGTCCCGCATCTGGTTGCCCCAGTACGCGTGCTGATCCGGGTCCCCTTGCGTCGTACCGGACTGGTTGAACATGAAGTTGTAGTCCATCGAGAGGGTCTCGAAAGCGCGGCCGGGAACCGGTACGAGCTGGAGGGGGAGATCCCAGAGGCCATCCTTCTTCGCAGGCCAGACCTGGTTGCCGACGCCGCTGGAGTCATAGCGGAATCCCATCCTCCGGGCCGCTGCGACCATGTTCTTCTGCCCTTCGAGGCAGGGTGTGCGAGCGCCGACAAGTTCCTTGTCGTAGTCGAAGGGCAGCGGCGCTTCGGCCTTGAGCACCGGGGCGTTGGTCTTCCAGTTCTTCACGAAGGACTTCGCCTGGCTGATCTCGCTCTTCCACTCTTCGACGGACCAAGTGCCCACACCACCGTCGGGGCCACAGAAATGCCCGTTGAAGTGGGTGCCGATCTCGTTGCCGTCAAGCCAGGCGGCGCGTAGTTCGTCCAGGGTGTCGCGGATGCCGTCCGTGTCGTTGAAGCCGATGTCGGAGCGGCCGGCCGAGTGCTGTGGAGGGTCGTAGAGGGCCTTCCTCTCCTCCGGCAACAGATACACGCCGCTGAGGAAGTAGGTCATCTTCGCGTCGTACTTCTTCGCGACGCCGCGGAAGTGCGAAAAGAGCTTCTGACTGTCCTCCCCCGCACCGTCCCAGGAGAACACCACGAACTGCGGTGGCTTCTGGCCCGCCTTCAGGCGCTTCGCCACGGGGAGTTTCGGCTGAACTCCGGTATAGGCCGTCGAGCCGTCACCGATGACCTTGACCGCTCCCTTGGGTGCTGCCGCCGGGGAGTGCTCCTCCGCGTCGGCCGCTGACTTCTTCCCGGTGCCGGACCCGGCACCACCGGCTCCCGTACCGAAACCCGAGCAGCCCGCCAGGCCGGCAATCAATGCCGTGGCTACGGCGCCCAGGGCGATCCTCTTCGTGGCGGCCATCATTCCGTCCACCCTCTTCCTTGCAGAAGTCGTGCGTTGAAGTACCGACACGGCGCCGTCAACGTCGCACGCAGCTCTGCAGGATTCAGTACGACAAGCCGGATGAAAAGCTGCTTATTCACTTGAAGGGGTGACTCAATGGGCTATGTGATCGAAAGTATGGACACTGTTCTTTACTCTGCATTACGATTCATTTACTGAGAGTTGAGAAATCCCGCCGCTGCACGCCGTGACCCACGGCCGCGTCATCACATTCCGCGACCGCGCTGCCCCGGAGGAGACGGGAACATGCCTGCCTGCGTCCCTACCCGCAATGACCACACGTCCCGCAGTTCGCGCCCGCCCCGCGCCTCGGGGATCAAGCGAACGCACAGCCCCCCACCACCGCCCCGAGGCCGCCGATTCCGCATCTCGGGCGCCAATCTGTCCGCATCGATCACTGTCTTTCTGATCGCGGTCCCCATGTCGCTCGGCCTGGCCGTCGCCATGGACGCTCCACTCGAGGCCGGACTGGTCTCAGCAGCCATCGGCGGCATCGTCGCCGGACTGCTCGGCGGCGCCCCCCTCCAGGTCAGCGGCCCGTCCGCCGGGCTGACCGTGGTTACAGCCGAGCTGATCCAGATCTACGGCTGGCGAACTACCTGCGCAATCACCATTGGTGCGGGGCTCCTGCAGTTCCTGCTGGGATCGTTGAAAACCGCCCGCAGCGCACTGGCTGTCAGCCCCGCCATCGTCCACGGCACCCTCGCCGGCATCGGTGTGGCCATCGCGCTCGCCCAACTGCGCATCGTGCTCGGCGGCTCACCCCAGAGTTCCGTCCTCGGCAACGCCCGTGCGTTGCCCGCTCAGTTGACGCAGCTCAGCCCGGCCGCCCCTTCCATCGGTGCACTGACCATCGCTCTGCTTGTCCTGTGGCCACGACTACCCGGCCGCGTCGGGCTCATGGTGGGCCGGATTCCGGCAGCGCTCGCCGCTGTGGTGATCGCGACGGCCGTGGCCGCCGTGGCCACACCCGGGATCGCCCGGGTCGATCTGCCGTCCTGGCGCTCGCATGCACTGCCGGAGCTGCCACAGGGGCCTGTTGCCGCCCTGGCCACCGCAGTCCTCACGGTCATGCTGGTGGCCAGTCTGGAATCCCTGCTCTCCGCAGTCTCCGTGGACAAACTGGCTGCCGACCGGGCAGCCGCCACACCCAAGGACGGCACGGCACCGGCCATGCCCGCAAAGCGCTCCGATCTCGACCGCGAGTTGCGCGCCCAGGGCATGGCCAACGCGCTGGCCGGGATGTTCGGCGGTTTGCCCGTATCCGGGGGCGCGGTGCGCAGTTCGGCGAATGTGCGGGCGGGGGCGACGGGGCGCGCCGCCACGGTGCTGCACGGCTTCTGGGTGCTGCTCGCCGCCGTGCTGCTGGTCACGGCACTCGAGTGGATCCCGCTGGCTGCGCTCGCCGCCCTGGTGATGGTGGTCGGCATTCAGATGGTCAGCTTCGCTCACATCCGTAACGTCCACAAGCACCGGGAATTCCCGGTGTACGGAGCCACGATTTCCGGCGTGATCCTGGTCGGCGTCCTCCAGGGTGTAGCTATCGGCATCGCCGTGGCGGTGGCCTTTGCCCTGCACCGACTTGCCCACACCCGGATCACGGTGTCGGAGCAGGAGGGCAGGTATCTGGTGACCGTCCGAGGGCAGTTGACCTTCCTGGCTGTGCCCAGGCTCAGCCGGACGCTCGGGCGGCTCCCTCAAGGGGCCGACGCAATCGTCGAGTTGGATGGCTTCTTCATGGACCATGCGGCGTACGAGACGATCCAGGAATGGCGTACCACTCAGACCGCCCTGGGTGGCCGGATCGTCTTCACCGGGCGGTCGGGGGGCCGGATCGCCGAGCCGGCGTCGGCGGCCCATTCCTGCTGTCGCCCCTGGACCCCGTGGCGCAACCACCACTGCCACGACCGGTCGGAGCACGCCATCGCGAGCGCGGCCTCCACAGCGGCGGCCTCCATGACGGCCCGCGCCACAGCTGCCAATGCCGGCGACCGGCGCGGCGCCCATTGGCTGCTCAGCGGCCTCAGCTCGTTCCAGCGCACGACGGCCCCGCTGGTTCGCGAAGAGCTGGCCCGGCTGGCCGCCGAGGGCCAGCAGCCCTCCCAGCTGTTCATCACCTGCGCCGACTCCCGCCTGGTGACGAGCATGATCACCTCAAGCGGTCCGGGAGACCTCTTCACCGTAAGGAACGTCGGCAACCTTGTTCCCCTGCCGGATACGGAGGGCGAGGAGAGCAACGACGACTCCGTGGCTGCCGCGATCGAGTACGCGGTGGATGTGCTGAAGGTCGAGTCGATCACCGTCTGCGGTCACTCCGGATGCGGCGCCATGCAGGCTCTGTTGGGGGGCGCGCCGGATACTCCCAAAACGCCTCTGTGGCGTTGGCTGCGGCACGGCCTGCCGAGCCTGGAGCGCATGGGATCCCGCCACCACACCTGGGCGCGGATCTCCGGCCGGCTGCCCGCCGATGCGGTGGAGCAGCTCTGTCTGACCAATGTGGTCCAGCAGTTGGATCATCTGCGGGCCCATGACTCGGTCGCGCGTCGGCTCGCTGCGGGCACCCTGCAGCTCCACGGAATGTATTTTCACGTCGGCGAGGCGCAGGCGTACCTGCTGACCGAGGGAGAAAGTTCCGGTACGGGCCCCGACGAGGTCTTCGCCCGGGTCGCCCCCGGCCCGGAACCCGGCCCGGAACCCGGCCCGAGCCGCCCCGGACTCACCCCTCAACCCTGCGCTCAGCCCGTCCGAGCTGCCCGCGCAGCACCCGGCACAGCGGTCGACGCCTGAACCGCATGCCTCCCAGGTCCGTGAGACCTTGTGGTCCCGCTTCCGCAGCGCACAACGCCGCTTGCGGAAGCGGGGCGCGTGCCCCCATACACGAGACACAGGTCTAAACCAATTCCGGGCAGACACTTGTCACCTGGCCTGCGGCCTGATGAGCTGTCCCCCGGGACACAACGGACACCCTGGGAATGGGAGATGTCGTGAGCAACGAAAGCCTGGCCAATCTGCTCAAGGAGGAGCGGCGGTTCGCACCGCCTGCCGATCTGGCCGCGAACGCCAACGTGACAGTGGAGGCGTACGAGCAGGCCGATGCGGACCGGCTGGGCTTCTGGGCCGAGCAGGCCCGCCGCCTGACCTGGGCCACTGAGCCGACCGAGACGCTCGACTGGAGCAACCCTCCCTTCGCGAAGTGGTTCGCGGACGGCAAGCTCAACGTCGCGTACAACTGCGTGGACCGCCACGTCGAAGCAGGCAACGGCGACCGGGTCGCCATCCACTTCGAGGGCGAGCCCGGCGACACGCGTGCGATCACTTACGCGGAGCTGAAGGACGAGGTCTCCCGCGCCGCCAACGCCCTCACCGAGCTCGGTGTCGGGAAGGGCGACCGGGTCGCCATCTATCTGCCGATGATCCCCGAGGCCGCCGTCGCGATGCTGGCCTGCGCCCGCATCGGTGCCGCTCACTCGGTCGTCTTCGGCGGCTTCTCCGCCGACGCCATCGCGGCCCGCATCCAGGACGCGGACGCCAAGGTCGTCATCACCGCCGACGGCGGCTACCGCCGCGGGAAGCCGTCCGCACTCAAGCCCGCCGTGGACGACGCCGTCTCCCGTTTCGACAGCATCGAGCACGTTCTCGTGGTCCGTCGCACCGGGCAGGACACCGCCTGGACCGAGGGCCGTGACGTCTGGTGGCACGAGATCACCGGCCGGCAGTCCACCGAGCACACCCCCGAGGCCTTCGAGGCGGAGAACCCGCTCTTCATCCTCTACACCTCGGGTACCACGGGTAAGCCGAAGGGCATCCTGCACACCTCGGGCGGATACCTCACGCAGACGGCGTACACACACCAAGCGGTCTTCGACCTCAAGCCCGAGTCGGATGTGTACTGGTGCACCGCCGACATCGGCTGGGTCACCGGACACTCGTACATCGTCTACGGCCCGCTGGCCAACGGCGCGACCCAGGTCATGTACGAGGGCACGCCCGACACCCCGCACCAGGGGCGCTTCTGGGAGATCATCCAGAAGTACGGCGTCACGATCCTCTACACCGCGCCGACCGCGATCCGTACGTTCATGAAGTGGGGTGACGACATCCCCGCCAAGTTCGACCTGTCGTCGCTGCGTGTCCTCGGTTCGGTCGGTGAGCCGATCAACCCCGAGGCATGGATGTGGTACCGCAAGCACATCGGTGCCGACGCCTGCCCGATCGTGGACACCTGGTGGCAGACGGAGACCGGCGCGATGATGATCTCGCCGCTTCCCGGAGTCACGGAGACCAAGCCCGGCTCGGCGCAACGCGCGCTGCCCGGTATCTCCGCCACCGTCGTCGACGACGAGGCCCGCGAGGTACCGGACGGCGGGGGCGGCTACCTCGTCCTCACCGAGCCCTGGCCGTCGATGCTCCGCACCATCTGGGGCGACGACCAGCGCTTCATCGACACCTACTGGTCGCGCTTCGAGGGCAAGTACTTCGCGGGCGACGGTGCCAAGAAGGACGACGACGGTGACATCTGGCTGCTCGGCCGGGTCGACGACGTCATGCTCGTGTCCGGGCACAACATCTCGACCACCGAGGTCGAGTCGGCTCTCGTGTCGCACCCGTCGGTCGCCGAGGCGGCCGTGGTCGGTGCCAATGACGAGACGACCGGTCAGGCCATCGTCGCGTTCGTGATCCTGCGCGGTACGGCCACCGCCTCCGAGGAGCTCGTCGCCGAGCTGCGGAATCATGTCGGCACCACGCTCGGCCCGATCGCCAAGCCCAAGCGGGTTCTGCCGGTCGCCGAGCTGCCGAAGACCCGCTCCGGCAAGATCATGCGGCGTCTGCTCCGTGACGTCGCCGAGAACCGTGAGCTGGGCGACGTCACCACACTCACCGACTCCTCGGTGATGGACCTCATCCAGACGCAGTTGCCGACCGCGTCCACCGAGGACTGAGCCAAGGACGACGAACAAGGCCGAGCGCAGGAACGCCGCGGTCTGCGGTCTGCGGTCCGAGGACTGCGGACTGCGGACTGCGGACTGCGGACTGCGGACCACGAACCGAGGACCACAGGCCGAGAACCACAGGCCGAGGGACCGGTTGACCAGGGACCAGAGTCCGCACCGAGCGTCCAGTTTCTTCGTACGGCTCCGAGGGGCATCCGGCAACGCGCCGGATGCCCCTCGGGCATCCAGGGGCGAAGATGAGCTTCGATGGACGTCGATGGGCGACGAGCACCGGATACGTCCATCGGCGCCCCGGTAGAGTGACGACTGCTTCGTCAATGGAGCAGGTCGACAACCTCATATCAAATCTTCACAGGGGCGCCGGGAAGTCTGGTCGGCACGTGCATCTGCCATGCCATCGCTGCCGTACCGACCCGGAGGTCTCCCCTCGTGGCCGCGCCTGTACCCCCGTCCCCCCGCCGTGCCCTGCTCGGCCGCCTTTCCCTGCCCGAGCGGAACTATGTCGCCGAGGCACTGCGCACCGAGACGGTCGGCGGCGTCATCCTGCTGGCCGCCGCCGTCACCGCATTGATCTGGGCGAACACCGCCGGGTCCAGCTACGCAGCCGTGAGCAATTTCCACTTCGGCCCCGGAACGCTGGGACTCCGTCTCTCCGTGTCCCACTGGGCGGCCGACGGACTCCTCGCCGTCTTCTTCTTCGTCGCAGGCGTCGAACTCAAGCGCGAGCTGGTGGCGGGCGAACTGCGCGACCCCCGGGCAGCGGCCCTGCCCGTAGCCGCCGCGCTGTGCGGCATGGCCGTTCCCGCCGTCGTCTACACCCTGGCCGCCGTACTCGGTGGAGGTTCCACAGCCGGCTGGGCAGTCCCCACCGCCACCGACATCGCGTTCGCGCTGGCAGTTCTCGCGGTCATCGGCACCTCGCTGCCGGCGGCACTGCGCGCGTTCCTGCTCACTCTCGCCGTGGTCGACGACCTGTTCGCGATCCTGATCATCGCGGTCTTCTTCACCGAGGACATCAACCTCCTGGCTCTCGCAGGCGCCTTCGCCGGTCTGGCCGTCTTCCATGTCCTGCTGCGCGCGGGAGTCCGGGGTTGGTACGTCTACCTGCCGCTCGCCCTGGTGATCTGGGGGCTGATGTACAACAGCGGCGTCCACGCCACGATCGCCGGTGTCGCCATGGGCCTCATGCTCCGCTGCACCCGGCGCGAAGGCGAGTCGCACTCCCCCGGCGAACACATCGAGCACCTGGTGCGCCCTTTGTCCGCCGGGTTCGCGGTGCCGGTGTTCGCACTCTTCTCGGCCGGTGTCACCCTCAAGGGCGATGCCCTGGCAGGCGTTTTCACCCGGCCCGAAGCGCTCGGCGTCGTTCTTGGCCTGGTCGTCGGCAAGACAATCGGCGTCTTCGGCGGCACCTGGCTCGTCGCCCGCTTCACCAAGGCGGAGCTGAACAAGGGCCTGGCCTGGGCGGATGTGCTTGCCGTCGCCACGCTCGCCGGAATCGGCTTCACCGTTTCGCTGCTCATCGGAGAGCTCGCCTTCGCGGGCGACGAGGACATGATCAACGAGGTCAAGGCCGCGGTCCTGCTCGGTTCCCTCATTGCCGCCGTACTCTCCGGTGTACTGCTGAAAGTCCGGGTACGCAGATACAGGGCCCTGTATGAGGGGGAGGAGCTCGACGAGGACGAATCGGGTGTGCCCGACATCTACGAGCAGGAGGACCCGGAGTACCACCTGCGGATGGCTGCGATCCACGAGAGGAAGGCTGCCGAGCACCGTCGCCTTGCCGAACAGGCGGGGGCAGCGAGCAGCAAGCCGGACAGTCCGGCATGATCTGACATCGGATGTACTGAAGAGGAGAGGGAGTCAGGGATGAGCGACCCCGGCAACTACGCGGGCAGCGCCGACCGTAGTCTCGGACAGCTGTTCGCTTCGGCGACGGCTGAGATGTCCGCGCTGGTGCACGACGAGATCGCCCTGGCCAAGGCCGAGGTACGCCAGGACGTCAAGCGCGGCGTGATCGGCAGTGTGGCGTTCATCGTCACCGGCGTGCTGATTCTGTTCGCGATCCCCGTGCTCAGCTTCGCGGCGGCCTACGGGATCCACAATCTCGGGCTCGGGCTCGCCTGGTCGTTCCTGATCGTGGGCGGCGCGTTCATTCTGCTGGGGATTCTGCTCGCCCTCTTCGGCCTCGCCAAGTTCAAGAAGGTCAAGCCGCCGGAGAAGTCCATCGCCTCGGCCAAGCAGACCGCGGCGGTCCTGCAGGGCGTCAAGCCGCACCCCCGCCCCACCGTCACCGCGGGTGCGATCGGCCGGGCGCAGGGCAGCACCCTTGCGGACAAGGCCATCGAGAACCGTCCGGTCCAGGACAAGGCGGCCTCTGTGGCACGCTCGTCGACATGACCGACCCCGATTTCAGCGCACCCGGCCCGGCCGGCCCAGCGGGACCGTTGGGACCGGCAGCCGGTTCCGGCAGTCCCGTACGTCTCGACGGTCCCTGGACCCACCGCGATGTGGCGGCCAACGGTGCCCGCTTCCATATCGCCGAGCTCGGCGACGGGCCGCTCGTGCTGTTGCTTCACGGCTTCCCGCAGTTCTGGTGGACCTGGCGCCATCAGCTGACCGCGCTCGCCGACGCCGGGTTCCGCGCGGTCGCGATGGACCTGCGCGGGGTGGGCGGCAGCGACCGTACGCCCCGGGGCTACGACCCGGCCAACCTGGCACTCGACGTCACCGGTGTGATCCGCTCGCTCGGCGAGCCGGACGCGGCCCTGGTCGGACATGACATGGGCGGCTATCTCGCCTGGACGGCCGCGGTGATGCGGCCCAAGCTGGTACGGCGTCTCGTGGTGTCGTCGATGCCGCATCCGCGCCGGTGGCGTTCCTCGATGCTCTCCGATTTCGCACAGTCCCGGGCCGGCTCGCATGTCTGGGGGTTCCAGCGGCCGTGGGTTCCGGAGCGTCAGCTCGTCGCGGACGAAGCGGCGTTGGTGGGCCGACTGATCCGGGACTGGTCGGGCCCGCGGACCTCGGACTTTCCCGACGACAAGACGGTGGACGTCTACCGCCGTGCCATGTGCATCCCTTCGACGGCTCACTGCGCCATCGAGCCGTACCGCTGGATGGTGCGCTCGCTGGCCCGTCCGGACGGCGTCCAGTTCAACCGGCGGATGAAGCGCCCGGTGCGCGTACCGACGCTGCATCTGCACGGTTCACTCGATCCGGCGATCCGTACTCGTAGTTCCGCGGGATCCGGGGAGTACGTCGAAGCGCCGTACCGTTGGCGACTTTTCGACGGTCTGGGGCACTTCCCCCACGAGGAGGATCCGGTCGCGTTCTCGACCGAACTCATCAACTGGCTCAAGGATCCTGAGCCCGACCGGTAGCCGACGGGCACAGTTGTCCGACGAACAGCCAATTGCCTGCCGCATAAGCCAATTGGCTGACTCCCACGCGATTACCGACCTTGGGTCACGGGCAGACGTCGGGGTATGGGCTGGACGCGCGACTTCAGTGACGCAGCACGCAACCGCCGCTCGACCGCTCCTGCTGGTCCGAGCACTCATGAGGGGGGCGGCTCCCGGAGCCGGGTGCACGATGTGAGTGATTTCCATGATCTCCGGCTGGGCATTCCACGCATTCTGCATCGTCGGGCCCGCTGGGTCTCGGCGCGGCTGCGTCATCCCCGTGGATGACACACAGCACCCGTCCGACGCACTACGGCGCAGGCGCCGGCCGGGCTGTGCCTGACGACGGCACACCCGGCGCATCTGCCCCGCACACGCGTCGGGCGTCGCACCGCCTCCCGGTCAGAGCGCGCAGCCCTGACTGTCGACCTGTTGAGCGGCGGCCCTGCCGAGCTCGATGTCCTCGCGGATCTCGTCGGCCGTCAGCGCGTAGCCCGTGTCCGGGTCGTCGAGCGACTTGGCGAACACCACGCCGTACACCTTGCCGTCCGGAGTGAGCAGCGGGCCGCCGGAGTTGCCCTGCCGCACGGTGGCGAACAGGGAGTACACATCGCGCCGCACGGTGCCCCGGTGGTAGATGTCCGGGCCATCGGCGTCGATGCGGCCCCGGATGCGAGCGGAGCGTACGTCGTAGGCGCCGTTCTCCGGGAAGCCGGCGACGATGGCATCGTCGCCGCTCTCCGCGTCGCTCCGGGTGTCGGTGAAGCGCAGCGGCTCCGCGTCGAGGTCCGGGACGTCCAGTACGGCGATGTCACGCTGCCAGTCGTAGAGAACGACCTTCGCGTCGTACAGCCGGCCTTCACCGCCGATCTGCACGGTCGGCTCGTCCACGCCGCCGACCACATGGGCGTTGGTCATCACGCGGCGGTTCGAGAAGACGAAGCCGGTGCCCTCCAGGACCTTGCCGCAGCCCGGCGCCATGCCGACGACCTTGACGATGGACCTCTTGGCGCGGGCGGCTACCGGGCTGCCCTCCAACGCCGGGTCCGGAGCCTTGACCTCGGTGATGGGCTCATTGGCGAAGGGACTGAAGACCTGCGGGAAGCCGTTCTGCGCGAGGACCGACGAAAAGTCGGTGAACCAGTTGGACGCGCTGTCGGGCAGCACCCGGGAGACACCGAGCAGGACCGAGGAGCTGCGGACCTCCTTGCTCACTGTCGGCATCGACGCCTGCGCCAGCAGGGAACCGATCAGCCAGGCGACCAGCAGCATGGCCACCACGTTCACCAGGGAGCCACCGGTGGCGTCCAGGGCGCGCGCGGGCGACCACGTGATGTACCGGCGGAGTTTGTTGCCGAGATGGGTGGTGAACGCCTGTCCGACGGAGGCGCACACGATCACGATCACGACCGCGACGATGGCGGCGGTGGAGGAGACCTGAGACCCCTCGGTCACCTGCTTCCAGATGATCGGCAGCAGATAAACGGCGGCGAGACCGCCACCCAGGAAGCCGATCACGGACAGGATGCCGACGACGAAACCCTGGCGGTAGCCGATGACCGCGAACCATACGGCGGCGACCAGCAGCAGGATGTCCAGCACGTTCACCGTCTATAGCCTCGCAGATTCGTCACCTGGCCCGTCCGGTTCGACGGGGTCCGGGCCAGGCCCGGAACAGCGCAGCAGGGAAGTCAGCCTGTCATGCGCGCCAGTCGAGCGGCACCTGCTTGGCCCGGTCCCAGGGGCGTTCCCACCCCGCGTAGTGCAGAATCCGGTCGATCACACCGGCTGTGAACCCCCAGACCAGTGCGGATTCGACCAGAAATGCCGGACCTCGGTGGCCGCTCGGATGAACGGCCGTGGCCCGGTTGGCCGGATCCGTGAGATCCGCCACGGGAACGGTGAAGACACGGGCGGTCTCGGCCGGGTCGACCACGCCCACGGGGCTCGGCGTCCGCCACCAGCCGAGGACGGGCGTGACCACGAAGCTGCTCACCGGGATGTAGAGACGGGGCAGGACGCCGAAGAGCTGGACACCGCTGGGATCGAGGCCTGTCTCCTCCTCGGCCTCCCGCAGCGCCGCCCTGAGCGGGCCGGTGGTCGCCTGATCGCCGTCCTCCGGGTCGAGGGAGCCCCCGGGGAAGGACGGCTGGCCTGCATGGGAGCGCAGGGAACCGGAGCGCTCCATCAGGAGCAGCTCGGGGCCGCGCTCACCCTCGCCGAAGAGGATCAGGACGGCCGACTGCCGGCCGGCTCCGCTCGCGGGCGGCAGAAACCGGCTGAGCTGCTGGGCCCGGACGCTCTGCGCCGCGCGGGCAACGGGGTCGAGCCAGCCGGGCAGCCCGTCGGTGGTGACGGTGACCGCGCCGTCATGGGGCGCACCTGTCTGCGACGCGTCCGTCCGCGTCGTGGCCGCCTGTGTCGTGGCCGCGTTCCGTGCGGCCCGTGTGCTCTGTGCGTGCGTCATGGGCACCCCCGTCGTTGCAACGCCTGTCGTCGGCCATTTCGTTCCGCACACGGCCGGGGCAGCCCGTGAACGGTGGCTGTCACCCGGCTCCCAGGGGCGGCGCGGGCCTGCCCGGGTAGTCCGGGGGCGGGCTGAGGCGCTGGCCGGGATATCCGCCCATCTCGTACTTGAGGAGCTTCCTGGCCTTCTCGGGGTCCGTCTCGCCCTCACCGTACGAGGGGCAGAGCGGGGCGATCGGACAGGCGCCGCAGGCGGGCTTGCGGGAGTGGCAGATGCGACGGCCGTGGAAGACCACGCGGTGCGAGAGCATCGTCCACTCACTCTTCGGGAAGATCACTGCGATCTCCGCCTCGACCTTCTCCGGGTCCTCCTGCTCCGTCCATTTCCAGCGACGGACCAGCCGGCCGAAGTGGGTGTCGACCGTGATGCCCGGTACGCCAAAAGCATTGCCGAGGACGACGTTGGCCGTCTTGCGGCCGACGCCGGGCAGCTTCACGAGATCGGCGAGGCGGCCGGGGACCTCACCGCCGAAGCTGTCCCGGAGGGCTGCCGACAAGCCGATCAGGGACCGCGACTTGGCCCGGAAGAAACCGGTCGGCCGGATGATCTCCTCCAGCTCCTCGGGCACGGCGGCAGCCATGTCCTCCGGGGTCGGATAGGCCGCGAAGAGTGCGGGAGTCGTCTGGTTGACCCTCAGGTCGGTGGTCTGGGCGGAGAGCACCGTGGCCACCAGGAGCTCGAAAGGATTGCGGAAATCCAGCTCGGGATGGGCGTACGGATAGAGCTCGGCCAGCTCGCGGTTGATCCTGCGGGCACGGCGGACCATCGCGAGATGCGATTCCGGTTTCGCCGTCTTCTTCGCTGCCCGGGGTGTCTGAGCCGTGCGACCGGCCCGGGCTGTCCGGTCAGCCTGCGCGGCCGACGCCCCCTGGGTGTCCGACGACGCTCCCGCTGGGCGTTTTGTGGCACTTCTCCGACCCCGTACGGGCTGTTCGCCCACAGCGGAATTCTTGTCCTCCGACACCCCATCAGCCCCCTTGGCCTGCGCTCTCACCGGCTTTCCGGACACTCGGCCAGCCTAGAGCCAGCCGCCGACATCCGCGCCGGTCACTGCGCATCCACGCCCAATCGGCCCCCTGCCGTAGGGTCCGGCACGCCCGTGCGTCAAACTGGTTTGTGATTGATCGCACTGTTTTACCGTCCGGCATTATGGGGACCACGGTTCCCTGACCAGGCCGACAAGGAGAGAACTCGTGGACGACGTTCTGCGGCGCGCCCCGCTTTTCGCGGCGCTCGATGATGAGCAGGCCGCGGAGCTCCGCGCCTCGATGAGTGAGGTGACCCTCGCACGCGGTGACGCGCTGTTCCATGAGGGCGACCCGGGTGACCGCCTGTATGTGGTCACCGAGGGCAAGGTGAAGCTCCACCGCACCTCCCCCGACGGGCGCGAGAACATGCTTGCCGTCCTCGGTCCCGGCGAGCTGATCGGAGAGCTGTCGCTCTTCGACCCGGGCCCGCGCACCGCTACGGCGAGCGCGCTCACCGAGGTCAAGCTGCTCGGCCTCGGCCACGGCGACCTCCAGCCCTGGCTGAACGCGCGCCCGGAGGTGGCCACCGCACTGCTGCGCGCCGTCGCCCGCCGGCTGCGCAAGACCAACGACCAGATGTCCGACCTGGTCTTCTCCGACGTGCCGGGCCGTGTCGCCCGTGCGCTCCTCGACCTGTCGCGCCGCTTCGGCGTCCAGTCGGAGGAGGGCATCCACGTCGTCCACGACCTGACCCAGGAAGAGCTGGCCCAGCTGGTCGGCGCCTCCCGCGAGACGGTCAACAAGGCGCTCGCGGACTTCGCGGGGCGCGGTTGGCTGCGGCTCGAGGCGCGCGCGGTGATCCTGCTCGATGTGGAGCGGCTGGCGAAGCGCTCGCGCTGACCCGGCGACGTCAACGCATTCCGAAGGGCCCCCGATCCGGTGAAACCGGATCGGGGGCCCTTCTGTGCGTGCTCAGAGCCCCAGCAGCCACTCCATCAGCGACGAATCCACCACGACCACCGTCGCCACCAGACACAGCCGCGCCGTGGCGCGCCAGCTGCGCAGCCCCTCACTCAGCACCCGCCCGGTCTCTTCTGCCCAATTTCCCCTCATGGGCCATCACCTCCTTGGTACGACTAAAACCGCAACTCCCTTCATTTCTTAATCATTTGAACCGGGAGGGAACGAAGTGAGACGTCTCAGACCGCCCGCGCCGCCTCCGCCGTTCGACTCGCACAGCGCGCTCCTGCGAGACCTCCGCGCGCTCAGAAAACTGAGCCGTCTCAGCTTCGAGCAACTCGCCGACGGCTCCGCGGAGGCCGCCCTTGCCCACCCCGGGCTGCTGCCCTACTCCAAGCCGACCTTCAGCCGGTTCCTCGCGGGCAGATCCGGGAGCGACCGGCACCTCGAAACGTTCGTTGCCGTCTGCGTCCTCGCAGCCGAAGCGGCAGGTACCGTGCTTCCCGCCGGCTGGGGCGATCACAGGTGGTGGCTCCGGCGCTGGGCCGCGGTGGGCCCCGGGAGCGAACTGCGGCTGGAGAGCCAGGACGCCACCTGGGAGGGCGACGCTCTGGGGCTGCCGTACGGCTTCCCCGGCGTCCTGCCGACCGTGTTCTGGGGCGATGTCGGGTCGGCCGCCCACCAGCTCGTGGAGCGGATGCGCGCGGCGGGCAGGAACGACGACCCCGAGGGCGCCGTGGAGCTGGCGGACGAACTCACGCGGCACTGCCCCGAAGGCCCCGGCTCCTGGGCCGCCCGCCAGGCGGCCGCGTACTGGGCGGCGGAGGCCGGTCTGCTGCGCAAGGCGCGGCAGCTCACCTCGGATCTGCTGCGTGCGGCGCGTGAGGAGTTCGGCCCCGACGACCCCTTCACCCTGCTCACGGCGCGGCGGCTCGCCGACCGGGAGGCGGACCTCGGGAACCACCGGAGCGCCGTGCTCGGCTACGAGGCGGTGCTGCTCGGCTCCCCGGGCGACGAGAGCAGGCCGGACCCGCTGCTCGCCAGGCTCGGCCGGGCCCGCTCGATGGCCGAGCGGGGGCATTCCTACACCGCGTACGACACACTCGGCCGACTGCTGCCCGTGGTACGCGGCGTCTTCGGGGCCCAGCATCCGGCCAGGCTCCGGGCGGAGCTCGAATTACTGCGGGTCAGAGCGGTGTTGCCGGGTGCTGAGCCGCCCGGCCCGGATGAGTACGCGGCGCTGGGGAGAGACTTCGACAGGGTCTTCGGCGGTGGTCACCGGTACACCGCACTGCTGCGCGCGACCACCGCCGAGCAGCTCACGCACCTCGCGGTGCGCGCGGGCGACCGGAAGCAGGCGCGGGCGCAGCGCGAAACGGTGCTGGGGCTGTGGGAGAGGAGCCGGGCGAAGCGGCAGCACCACCCGGTCACCCTCGCTCTGGGCCTGCTCGGCGCCGCGCTCTCCCTGTGCGACCAGGAGCTGCTCGATTCGGATCATGTGCGGCTCCAGGCCCGTACCCAGGCGATCTCGCTGTGCGAGATCGTGGTGCACCACTGCGCCCACGGGCGGGCCGCCCTCGGCGACCACCACCCTTACGAGGCGGCCGCCCGCAGCGTGCTCGGAGCCCTCCTGCCCGAACACGAACGGCACCGGGAGGCGGCCGAGCACCTGCTGAGCGCGACCTCCATCTTCCGGCGCACGCTCGGGCCGGAGCATCCGGAGGCCCTCGCGTCCCTGGCCGCGCTGGTGCGCGCCGCCCCATCCGGGCCGCCGGGCGTCCACTGCGTGCCCCTGGCGCAACTGCTCGACGAGGAGAGCCAGGGGGCGCTGTACGGGCCCCGGATCCCGCCTCAGCGAGCCCCGGGCTGAGCCGCCGGGGCCTGGCGGGCGGCCGTCGAGCCCTGGGAGACGCCCAGGGACTCGCTCGACGCCATGGCAGCCGACGCCGTCCCGTAGGCCGTACTCCCGTAGCCCTGGCCATCGGCGGACCGGCGGCCGTCGAGCGTGGGCAGCAGCGTGAACCGGCCGAGCGCCGCACCCCGTTCGACACGCAGGACCATCCGCGTGTTCCGGGCGTCCGGCGCCTCGACCTGCCCCTCCTCGAGCAGCAGCTCCCTGACGAGACGGATGAAGCCCTCGAACTCCCCGGCCAGCCTGGCGCTGTCCACCGGCTTCCCCGCCTCGTACGCCGACACGGCCTTGCGAAGGCGGTAGTGCGCGGGCTCACTCTTGAGGAGCGTCACCAGCCGGGCCGGGATCGTCGCGCACTGGTCCAGGCTCAGGGCCAGGAACGGGAGTTCGAAGACTTCGGACACGTGATCGCGATCGTTCTCCCTCTGCCTCGGGAGTCCCCCGCCCAGCGGCAGGTCGATCATCCCCCAGCGCAGGTCTCGCGCCTGCGGATAGTCCGTCGCAAGGCCGAGTGCCAGCGGCACGTTGTAGCGGTAGCAGACCGCCGCCGTGTCATCGATCGCATCCCAGTCGGCCTGACTGAGCGCGCCTGCGTCACGGCTCCGGGTCGCCCACGCCCGCAGCCCGTCGAAGTACACCACCTCTTGGTCATTGATCCACTCGGTCACGAGCGCGCGCTCGCGCGGCGCGAGCGCGCAGCGGACGTTGGCGGGCGAGAACTGGAGCAGCAGCTGGGTACGGAACTGGAGAGCGAGAAGCCCCACATCGTATCCATGCCCGAAATCATGCCGGTTGGCGTCGAGATACTCCACGTATCCGGCAGGAGGCAGGCCTTCGACGCCGCGCTCCCGCTGGGAGGCGTGGATCTCCGTGAGGGACGCGCGGCCCTGGCGCACGACCGGCGTCAGATGCCCGTCCTCGAGCAGTACGGACAGATCGCGGCGGACGGGGAAGACCCGCTCCCTGCCGGGCCAGAGCAGCTCTCTGAGGTGGGGGTTGTTGTTGATCTGCGAGTCGCCGACGAGTAACGGGCCCCGGAACAGCGCGTGCCGTATCAGGTAGCCCCTCAACTGCCGTAAAGAGCTCTCCGGTTCACCTGTGTCAGGGGCCAGCCGGCCGTCCGGGTCGGCCTCCGTCGCGTAGAGCTGCCCCACCGAGTCGATCACGCGCTTCGGCCCTCCCGAGGATCTGGTCCCTGGCCTGGTACAGCAACACCAGGGTCACGGCGTCCTGTACATGGTCGTGGAAGTCCGGCCGGGCGGAGAGCAGGTCGACCGAACGCACCCCGACGATCACCTCGGAGAGCTCAGGAGCCGGGCTCACCTCGCCGCCCACCTCGTCCAGCCACGCGATGAAGCAGTGGTGGGGGTGGGCCGCGAACGCCGGGTCCGGGTGCACCACCCCCGTCGGCTGCAGCTCCCCCGGCACGACAAGGCCGAGCTCCTCCGCCAGCTCCTTGCCGGCTACCGCCTCGGGGTCCAGCTCCGCGGTCCCGAACCCCATGACCGCCTCGGGCGACACGGCGCGCGCGGAGTGGCGGTAGACCTCGACCAGGAGCGCATGGCGCCCGCCGATGACGGGAAGCACCGCGACGGAGTAAGGGGCCCGCCACTGCCAGCGCACATAGGTACCCGGTACGCCCTGCGGCTCGAAGACCACCTCGTCGTCGTAGAGCCGCCCGTAGCTGTTCTCGTAGACAATCCGCTCTTCGGCGATGCGGATCTCGCTGAGGGGAGCCGGCTTGTCCTGATGCATGCACGCAACCTATGCGACCTGAACGAACACCCTCTAGATCAGGCCGTGTTCACTTAGGTACTCCATCTGTGCCCGCACCGACAGCTCCGCAGCCGGCCACAGGGAACGGTCCACGTCCGCGTACACCGCCGCCACCACCTCCGCCGGTGTCCGGTGTCCGGCCTCCACGGCCGTCTCCACCTGGGCCAGGCGGTGTGCCCGGTGGGCGAGGTAGAACTCGACCGCCCCCTGGGCGTCCTCCAGCACCGGACCGTGTCCCGGGAGCACCGTGTGCACCCCGTCGTCGACCGTCAGCGAGCGCAGTCTCCGCAGCGTGTCGAGGTAGTCGCCGAGCCGCCCGTCCGGGTGCGCGACGAGCGTCGTGCCACGTCCGAGGATCGTGTCGCCCGTCAGCACCGCACGGTCGGCGGGCAAATGGAAGGAGAGCGAGTCCGCGGTGTGCCCCGGGGTGGGCACGACCCGGAGTTCGAGCCCCCCGGTGGTGATCACGTCGCCCGCCGTCAGCCCCTCGTCGCCCAGGCGCAGCGCCGCGTCCAGGGCGCGCACCTTCGTGCGGGTGAGCTCGGCGAAGCGTGCCGCGCCCTCGGCATGGTCGGGATGGCCGTGCGTGAGCAGCGTGAGGCCGACGCGCCGCCCGGACCTTTCCGCGGTGTCGATGACGGCCCGCAGATGTACCTCGTCGAGCGGACCCGGGTCGATGACGACCGCGAGATCGGAATCCGGCTCCGCGACGATCCAGGTGTTGGTGCCGTCCAGAGTCATCGCCGATGCGTTGGGCGCGAGGACGTTGACCGCACGGGTGGTGGCGGGGCCGGAGAGGACGCCGCCGCGGGGCTGTCCGGGCAGTGCTGCCGCGTCGCTCATGCGGGCCCACCGTCCGTTCCGCGGTCCGCCGTCCGGTCCGCGCCCGGTCCGCGGCCGCGGTCCTCCGTGCCCGTACCGCTGTCCGCCGCATGCCCGCCCGCGGACGGGATGTGTTTGGTGAACTCCTCGTGCCCGGGCCAGCTCAGCACCACATCGTCGCCCTCCGTACGGGCCTGTGCGAGCACAGGAGCCAGGTCCTGGGAATCCGCAGCCTGCAGCGCCTCGGCGGCCGTCCTGTACGGCCTCAGCGCCCGCAGCGTGGCGACGGTCGGCGGCATCATCAGCAGTTCGCCCTTGTCGTAGCGGTCGGCGGCCTCGCCCGGACGGATCCACACCGTCCGGTCGGCCTCGGTGGACGCGTTCCGGGTGCGCTGGCCCTCCGGGAGCGCGGCCACGAAGAACCAGGTGTCGTACCGGCGCGGTTCGAACGCCGGAGTGATCCAGCGCGCCCATGCGCCCAGCAGGTCGGAGCGAAGGACCAGGCCCCGCCGGTCGAGGAAGGCGGCGAAGGACAGCTCACGGGCGACGAGTGCCTCGCGGTCGGCCTCCCAGTCGGCGCCCGTGGTGTCGCTCACGACGGTGTCGGCGGTCGGTCCGGCCAGCAGGACGCCCGCCTCCTCGTACGTCTCACGGACCGCCGCACAGACGACGGCCTGCGCCTCGGTGACCGTCTCCACGCCCAGCCTTTCCGCCCAGCTCTCCAGGGACGGTCCCGCCCATCCCACGAGGTGGTCGTCGTCGCGCGGGTCGACCCCGCCACCCGGATAGGCGTACGCACCCCCGGCAAAGGCCATGGAGGTGCGCCTGCGCAGCATGTGGACGACGGGACCGGCGGTACCCGTCTCGGACCGGCCGTCCCGCAGCAGCATCACCGTGGCCGCCCGCCTGGGGGTCACGGCTGTGAGGTCGCCGCTGGCGAGGGCCCTGATCCGGGCGGGCCATTCCGGTGGGTACCACTGACCGTTGGGCATGGCCGGAGGCTATCCGGAACCGCGCCGATGTTCGAGGGCTCCATGGCTCCGTGGCTGCCCCTTACACACGTCATCCCGCCCGGTCACAGGGACCGGGCGGGATGACAGGACGGCGACCATACGGCTCAGGCCCCGACGAGCTCGACCTGGACCTCGATCTCCACCGGTGCGTCCAGGGGCAGTACGGCGACGCCCACGGCGCTCCGCGCATGCACGCCCTTGTCGCCCAGGACCGCGCCCAGCAGCTCGCTCGCGCCGTTGACCACGCCCGGCTGCCCGGTGAAGTCGGTGGCCGAGGCGACGAAGCCCACGACCTTCACGACCCGGGCGATCCGGTCCAGGTCTCCGGCGACCGACTTCACGGCCGCCAGGGCGTTCAGCGCGCAGGTCTTCGCCAGCTCCTTGGCCTCGTCCGGCGTCACCTCGGCGCCGACCTTGCCCGTCACTGCGAGCTTGCCGTCCACCATCGGCAGCTGGCCGGAGGTGTACACGTACACCCCGGACTGCACGGCCGGCTGGTACGAGGCCAGCGGCGGGACGACGCCCGGGAGCGTCAGGCCGAGCTCGGCGAGCTTCGCCTCGACGGCGCCCGCCACTACGGCTTCTCCCGCTTCAGGTAGGCCACGAGCTGCTCGGGGTTGTTCGGGCCGGGAACGACCTGGACCAGCTCCCAGCCGTCCTCGCCCCAGGTGTCCAGAATCTGCTTGGTCGCGTGCACGAGAAGGGGCACGGTCGCGTATTCCCACTTGGTCATGAGCCGACTGTAATGCCTGGCACAGGTGGTCTCGTGCGTAGCCTGCCTGCCGACTGGTTAGGCTCGAAGACGTGAGCAGGTTCCAGGTCGTCAGCGGCAAGGGCGGTACCGGTAAGACCACGGTCGCCGCCGCACTCGCGCTCGCCCTCGCGACCGAGGGCAGGCGCACTCTCCTCGTCGAGGTCGAGGGCAGACAGGGCATCGCCCAGCTCTTCGAGTCCGAAGCCCTTCCGTACGAAGAACGCAAGATCGCCGTGGCGCCCGGTGGCGGGGAGGTCCATGCGCTGGCGATCGACGCCGAACGTGCGCTGCTCGACTACCTCCAGATGTTCTACAAACTGGGCAGTGCCGGCCGGGCGCTGAAGAAGCTCGGCGCGATCGACTTCGCCACCACCGTCGCCCCCGGCGTCCGGGACGTCCTCCTGACCGGCAAGGCCTGTGAGGCCGTGCGCCGCAAGGACAAACAGGGCCGGTTCGTCTACGACTACGTGATCATGGATGCGCCGCCCACCGGCCGCATCACCCGCTTCCTCAATGTGAACGACGAGGTGGCGGGGCTGGCGCGGATCGGTCCGATACACAATCAGGCGCAGGCCGTGATGCGGGTCCTGAAGTCTCCCGAGACGGCGGTCCACCTGGTGACGCTCCTCGAGGAGATGCCGGTCCAGGAAACCGCTGACGGCATCGCGGAACTCCGGGCCGCCGAGCTGCCCGTGGGGCGGGTCGTGGTGAACATGGTGCGACCCCACCTGCTGGACGAGGACGCGCTGCGTACGGCGTCGGGGGGCCGCCGCAAGGAGATCGCGAAGACGCTGACCAGGGCGGGCGTGACGGGTTCCGCCGGGCTCGTGCGACCGCTGGTGGAGCAGGCCGCCGAGCACGCCCAGCGGGTGGGCCTGGAGCGCGAGCAGCGCGCCGCGCTTGCCGGGCTGGGACTGCCCACCGCCGAGCTCCCCCTGATGGGCGAGGGCGTGAGCCTTTCCGCGCTGTACGAGCTGGCGGCGGAGTTCCGTAAACAGGGTGTGGGCGACGAGACGGCGGACGCGGCGGGGCAGGGGTCCGCAAGGGGCGCGCGGCGCTCCGGACAAGGGGTGGGTTCATGACGCTGGGCACGGACATCGCATCCGGGCTGGACACCGACGCGCTCCTGGACGACCCGGGGATCCGGATCGTCGTGTGCTGCGGATCGGGTGGCGTCGGCAAGACGACGACCGCCGCGGCGCTCGGTGTACGGGCGGCCGAGCGCGGCCGCAAGGTCGTCGTCCTCACCATCGACCCGGCCCGCCGGCTCGCCCAGTCCATGGGCATCGACCAGCTCGACAACATCCCGCGCCGGGTCGAGGACATCGGCGGCGACGGCGAGCTGCACGCCATGATGCTCGACATGAAGCGCACCTTCGACGAGACCGTCGAGGCGCACACGGACGCCGAGCGGGCCCGCGCGATCCTGGAGAACCCCTTCTACCAGTCCCTGTCGGCCGGTTTCGCGGGCACGCAGGAGTACATGGCGATGGAGAAGCTCGGGCAGCTGCGGGCGCGCGACGAGTGGGACCTGATCATCGTCGACACCCCGCCGTCCCGCTCCGCGCTGGACTTCCTGGACGCGCCGAAACGTCTCGGCTCGTTCCTGGACGGGAAATTCATCCGGCTTCTGATCGCCCCCGCGAAGATCGGCGGGCGGGCCGGGATGAAGTTCCTCAATGTCGGCATGTCGATGATGACGGGGACACTCGGCAAGCTGCTCGGCGGCCAGCTCCTCCGCGACGTACAGACCTTCGTCGCGGCGATGGACTCCATGTTCGGCGGATTCCGTACCCGGGCCGATGCCACGTACAAGCTGCTCCAGGCCCCGGGCACCGCGTTCCTCGTGGTGGCGACGCCCGAGCGGGACGCGCTGCGCGAGGCCGCGTACTTCGTGGAACGGCTGGCCGCGGAGGAGATGCCGCTGGCCGGCCTGGTGCTCAACCGGGTGCACGGCAGCGATGCCGCGCGGCTCTCCGCGGAGCGGGCGCTGGCCGCCGCAGAAAATCTTGACGGCGTCGGCATTGTGGATCAGACGGCCGGGAAGGCTGGCCTTTGTGACCCGGCGGGCTCGGCGGCCGTCACCTCTCCCGAAGCCTCCGAGTCACCGCTCTCCCCCGAGCGCAACGAGCCCACGCCGCACGCCCAAAAGACGCACGAGCCGCACGACCAGAAGCAGCAGCCGCATGACCCGAAGCCGCATGCCCGGTCCAAGACGCCCGAGCACACGGAGGAGGACGACGCCTCCATCGCCGACACCGTTTCCGTCGAGCAGCTGACCGCAGGTCTGCTGCGGCTGCACGCCGAGCGGATGCAGGTCGTCGCGCGCGAGCAGCACACACGCGACCGCTTCACCGCGCTCCACCCCGAGGTCCCGATGACCGAGGTGGCCGCGTTGCCCGGTGATGTACACGACCTCGCAGGCCTTCGGACCATCGGGGAACGGCTCGCGGCCGGTTCCGCTTCTGCTCCGGCCGGAGCTGCGTAGGACCGCCGCCGGGCTCCCCTCACGGGGCCGCCCCGCGCGCGGGTCTACCCCGCGGCTGCGTACGTCTCGTGCAGTTCGTCGTCCTCCAGGCCGACCGCTGCGGGCAACAAGCCCGTGGACCGCTCGTACTCACTGCGTGCGGTCTCCAGCAGACGACGCCAGGACGTGACGGTGGGCCGTCGGCGCAGCAGTGCGCGGCGCTCCCGCTCCGTCATTCCGCCCCATACGCCGAATTCGACGTGATTATCCAGCGCATCAGCCAGGCATTCGGTCCGCACCGGGCAACCGGTGCACACCGCCTTGGCCCTGTTCTGCGCTGCCCCTTGTACGAACAGTTCATCCGGATCGGTAGTGCGGCAGGCTGCCTGCGCACTCCAGTCGGTTACCCAGCCCATGCCGGCGCCGTCCTCTCCCGAATCGAGGCTCCCCCACGGCGGCAGCGGCATATTCACCGCTGCCAGTTGAGGACGTTACGGAAGGCAGCGACAGCACAACACCCCCTTCGGGCCCAATCTTGAATGGCCCGAACGGACTATGCGTACGCGGCAGATCACCCAGAGGAGTGAGGTGAGGACATACAGGGCCATCCCGGAAAAACAGGGACAGTAGACCCAAGTCGCAACGGATATTCAGTGACACATGAGACGAATTCGGGAACGCCTCGACATGTGGCCGAGTTGCGTTGGGCCGTGCACGGGGGTTGATGCAAAACCGGACTGCTGTGACAGTTGAGAGCAGCTTAGGCCAAGGCCTATACGCGTGTCCGGCGAATGAGAACGTAGGCTGCCCCCATGCCAAAGAAGCGCTCAGGCGGGGGTCTCACCACGACCCAGCAGGCCGCCAAGTTCCTCGGTGTCGCCGCGCTGTCCGGAGCTGTGCTGGCAGGCATCGCGCTGCCGGCCGCCGGAGCGCTGGGGCTCGCAGCCAAGGGGACGGTCGAGGGATTCGACGAAATCCCTTCCAACCTCAAGACTCCGCCGCTGAGCCAGCGGACCACGATCCTGGACAGCGACGGCGGGCTCATCGCGACCGACTACTCACGCGACCGGACCGTCGTCCCGCTCAAGGACATCTCGCCGTACATGCAGGACGCGATCATCGCGATCGAGGACTCGCGCTTCTACGAGCACGGGGCCGTCGACCTCAAGGGCATCCTGCGTGCGATGAACCGCAACGTGCAGGCCGGTGGCGCCACGCAGGGCGCCTCGACCCTCACCCAGCAGTACGTGAAGAACGTCTTCGTCGAGGAGGCGGGCGACGACCCGGACAAGGTCGCGCAGGCCACCCAGCAGACCCTGGGCCGCAAGGTCCGTGAGCTGAAGTACGCGATCCAGGTCGAGGAAGAGCTCGGCAAGAAGAAGATCCTGGAGAACTACCTCAACATCACGTTCTTCGGGCAGCAGGCCTACGGCATCGAGGCCGCCTCCCAGCGGTACTTCTCCAAGCACGCGAAGGACCTGAAGGTGGAGGAGGCCGCGCTGCTCGCCGGCCTCGTCCAGTCGCCGACCCGCTACGACCCGGTCAACGACACCGAGGAAGCGACCAAGCGTCGCAACATCGTGCTGCAGCGCATGGCGGCCGTCGGGGACATCTCGCAGGACGAGGCCGCGAAGGCCATCGCCAACCCGATCAAGCTGAAGGTCAGCGAGCCGAAGAACGGCTGCATCACGGCTGTCAGCGGCTCCGGTTTCTTCTGCAACTACGTGCGCCAGATCGTCCTCAACGACCCGGCTTTCGGGAAGACCGGCGAGGAGCGGGCCAAGCTCTGGAACCTGGGCGGTCTGACGGTCAAGACCACGCTCGACCCGAAGGCGCAGCGGGCCGCCAACGAGGCAGCGACCTCGAAGGTGAACAAGGACGACAAGGTCGCCGCCTCGGTGGTGCAGGTCCAGCCCGGCAGCGGCAAGATCCTCTCGATGGCCCAGTCGCGCCCGTACGGCCTGGACCAGAAGAAGCACCAGACGATGCTCAACCTCGGCGTCAGCAACAAGATGGGCGGCAGCACCTACGGCTTCCAGGTCGGTTCGACCTTCAAGCCGATCACGGCCGCCGCGGCCCTGGAGAAGGGCATCAGCCCCGCTCAGAGCTTCTCCACCGGCTGGAAGCTCTCGGTTCCGCAGAACTCGTACCGCAACTGCGCGGGTTCCCCCGCCGGTGGTGGCAACTGGGACCTGCAGAACGAGATGGAGTCCGAGAAGGGCTCCTGGGACATGACGGGTGCGCTCGGCAAGTCCATCAACACCTACTTCGCCCTGCTGGAGCAGAAGGCCGGCCTGTGCGAGACGGTCGAGATGGCGAAGAAGGTCGGCTACGAGCGGGGCGACGGCAAGGAGATCGAGGAGCACACCTCGATCACCCTCGGGAGCGAGGTGAGCACCCCGCTGTCCATGGCTTCCGTGTACGCCACGTTCGCCAACCGGGGCACGTACTGCTCGCCGATCGCCATCGAGGCGATCATCGACCCCGACGGCAAGAAGATCGACGTACCGAAGTCCGAGTGCTCCCGGGCGATGAGTGAGCCGACGGCGGACACGATCAGCCAGATGCTCAAGGGCGTGGTCGAGGACGGCACCGGCACGCTGGCCGGTCTCACCGACCGTGACAACGCCGGCAAGACGGGTACGACCAACGACCGTCTGGACGCCTGGTTCGTCGGCTACACCCCGAACCTCTCGACGGCGGTGTGGGTCGGCGACGACATCGGCGAGAAGACCACCAAGATGTTCAACATCACCATCGGTGGTCAGTACTACGACAAGGTCTGCGGTGGCTGTCTGCCGGGACCCATCTGGAAGATCGCGATGACCGGCGCGCTGAGCGCGTCGGAGACGCCGTCCTTCAACCCGATCTCGGTGCCGCGTGCCAAGCCGAAGGAAGACAAGGACAAGGGCAAGAACAAGGGCCGGGACCGCGAGGACATCGACGAGAAGCCGGGGACCGACGACCCGCTCGGCGGCATCACCTTCCCGCCGGGCATCATCGGCGGGAACGACGGTGGCACGCGCGGCGGAGGCAACGGTCCCTGATCGTCCGGGGCAGGCATGAAGGAGGGCGCTCCCCGCACCGGGGAGCGCCCTCCTTCGTTACGTCCTGAGCCTCGTCGGCCTCTCAGCCCGCGAGGAGCTTCTTCACCGTGGCCGCCACCCGGCCGCCCTCGGCGAGCCCCGCCACCTTCGGGTTCACGATCTTCATGACGGCACCCATCGCTCGCGGCCCCTCGGCTCCGGCAGCCTTCGCCTCCTCGACCGCGGCGGCGACGATGCCCGTCAGCTCCTCGTCCGTGAGCTGCTTGGGAAGGTACGCGTCGAGCAGCTCGCCCTCCGCCTTCTCCCGCTCGGCCTGCTCGCTCCGGCCGCCCTGCGCGAAGGCCTCGGCCGCCTCGCGGCGCTTCTTCGCCTCTTTGGCGATCACCTTCTGCACCTCGTCGTCGGAGAGCTCGCGCGCCGTCTTGCCGCTGACCTCTTCCTTGGTGATCGCGGTGAGGGTGAGCCGGAGGGTGGACGAGGTGAGCTCGTCACGCGCCTTCATGGCCGTGGTGAGGTCTTCCTTGAGCTTGGACTTGAGCGTGGTCATGCGGCGATTGTGACAGGTACCGGGCGCCGGGCGCCCGCCGGTTTTCCTCTCGGCGCACCGTGTCTGCGACGATGGGCACATGCGCGCACGCTACGGAGTACCCCTGAAAGTCACGGCAGTCGGCGCAGCGGTCGGTGCCGCCGGCCTCGTGTACGCCGCCGGATTCGAGGCCCGCTCGTTCCGCCTGCGACGGATCGCGATCCCCGTACTCCCGCAAGGAGCACGCCCGTTGCGCATACTCCAGGTCTCCGACATCCACATGGTGAGCGGCCAGCGCAAGAAGCGGGCCTGGCTGCAGTCGCTGGCAGGTCTGCGCCCCGACTTCGTTGTGAACACCGGCGACAACCTCTCCGATCCGGAGGCGGTACCCGAGGTGCTCGACGCTCTCGGTCCGCTGATGGAGTTCCCCGGGGTGTACGTCTTCGGCTCGAACGACTACTACGGCCCCAAGCTCCGTAACCCGGCCCTCTATCTCCTGGAGAAGATGCAGGGCAAGCACGGCCTCAACGGAAACGCGCCGGCGGTCGGCGTCGTCCACAACCCGTGGGAGCCGATGCGGGACGCCTTCGACGCCGCGGGCTGGCTCGACCTGTCCAACACCCGCGGACACCTCAAGCTGGACGGACTCGAGATCGCGTTCACCGGCCTGGACGACCCCCACATCAAGCGGGACCGCTACGCCGACGTCGCCGGCGGCCCCGAAACGGGCGCCGACCTCTCGATCGGGGTGGTCCATGCCCCCTACCTGCGCTCCCTGGACGCCTTCACCGCGGACGGCTACCCCCTGATCCTCGCGGGGCACACCCATGGGGGCCAGCTCTGCATCCCCTTCTACGGCGCCCTCGTCACCAATTGCGACCTGGACACCGACCGGGTGAAGGGCCTCTCGAGGCATACGGTCGGCGACAAGCGCGCCTACCTCCACGTATCGGCCGGCTGCGGCACCAACCGCTACACCCCGGTCCGCTTCGCCTGCCCGCCGGAGGCGACCCTGCTGACGCTGACGCCCCGCGACTGAGGGTGACCGGCGTTCGCGGGCGCTCCTGTCGGCCGAGACAAAACCGGATTTCGCCTCCGGGCACAGGTGGGCTAAAGTAATCGATGTCGCCGGGCAACCGGTGGGCATCGGGGTGTAGCGCAGCTTGGCAGCGCGCTTCGTTCGGGACGAAGAGGTCGTGGGTTCAAATCCCGCCACCCCGACAGCTGAAACACCAGGTCAGGACCGGTCTTCCTTCACGGAAGACCGGTCCTTATTTGCGTTTCGGGGGCTCCGGGGAGTGAATCAAGGAAATTCACTCCCCAGTCGTCACCCCTGACGCGCTCGCATCAAGGCATCGAGCGCACGCACCGGAGATCGCGGATGCACTGCCACCCGTGCGCCCAACGATTCCTCCCACTGTTCAGTCAGCTCGTCCATGAGCCGATTTCGCATCCGCGCGGTGATGTGCGAGTAGCGAGCCCGCACCGAGCCGTCCTCGTGCCCCATGCGCTCATCCATGAGCTTGGGCGGGACCCCCAACTCCTCCATGACCGTCTTGTGAGGGTGCCTGAGCCCATGCGGAGTGAGGCCCCGTGCAATCGGCAGCCAGCACGCGTCCGCACGGCCCGAAGCGTTCCTTCCTCGCGCCAGGCGGAAGCGTCGGCAGTGCGCCACTGGATTGGGCGTCGGAGCGAGCCGCGGCGCAGGGCAGCGCAGGGCAAGCCGTGGTTGCGGCCAAGGGCTGTCCCGTAATCCCTGGCGGGCGCACGACGACAGCTACGACACCTCGCCCGCGTTGTCGGAACGCCCGAATACATCCAGTATGCGGACGTCCCTTCGCCTTGCGATGCACCGCATCCGACGCCGTGCGCTGATCCACCAGGGATTACGGGACAGCCCTTGGATGCGTGGAAGGACAACCAGGGGCTTGCACCGCTTCTACAAGCGCGCAGGCTTTACACTGTCCGCATCGTGGATCTCCCGCACCGCAGGTCAGGTGCCCCGTTCCAGCGGTCGACCGAATTGGCGCCCGACACCAATAGTTGATTTCAGCACCCTGCCGAGTGCGCACAGACGAGAGACCCCGGCGAGATCGGGGGCTTCTATCGTCTCCCAGCAGGCGAATGGGAGGCCGTGCGCAAGCCGAGCGGAGGCTGCTCCTCTTCGCGACTATAGGGCCAGACCGGTATCCGCATCATCGTTGGCAATGACGGCAAAGTGTTCAGTTGCTTCCCGGTCAAAACCCCGTGAGCGGCTGAGAGGGCGACATGGAATTCACCTACACGAACATCACAACGGATGAGCTGCACGGCACGAGGCTGGAAGAATTCCTCATCAACATCGAGGCCGATATCACTATCGCCGATGACGGAAGGATTGTTTTCTCCGAGGGGAGATTCCCTGTCACCGAGCTTGCCCGCGACCTCACGGAGTGGGCCACCTCGGGAAATCCAGCCCCTGATCGGGACTTCGAATGGGACTCCATGTCCTTTGCGGAGCTTGGTGCAATTCGCATCCAGCAGCGTGAGGGCGGATGGCGCCTGGGGTCAGCCTACGACCCCGAGGTCTGGAGCAGCAGCCTGCCCTGGGCTGCTCTATCTCAGGCAATTTACGAGTACGTGAAACACGTACGCGCAGATGTCGAAAAGCTGGGCATCAACCCTTCCTTCATCCCATAGCCAGAAATCTGTGACGATGACATAGGGAGATGGCTGGCCCATTTTCCCGCCGAGGCGAGAGGGAGGCGACTCACCCCTCTCGCCTCAGCAAGGATTAACAGCTGGAACAGCGGGGAGAGCGGCTCGTGCCTTCAGTTGAGCAGCACCGAGAAACGCTAGATTATCTGATCGATTACGCCCGAATGAGCACTGTCTATTGTGTGGGACGCGGCGGAAGCATTGACGGACGAGAGAGGCTCGAAATCACAGGCTAAGGCATCCACTCTCAAGCTGAACGCTCATTGCTTTGCCCCTGGGTCACGGCATTTTTGAATGACGGACAGTTCTCGCGACGTGGCGAGCTCGCCCTTTCCAAGGATTCCGCGTGCCTCACCAGTTACCTTCACACGCGACGCCGTTCTGCCGTTCACGCAACGAGTGGCAGCTCCCATTCTTCGCGCGCTGTCGAAGCGGGGCCGATCGGTGCGCATCAGGTCGATCGCGCTGTCGAGCGCCATCCGGCTCCCCGCAGCAAGGCCGTGCGACAGCGGCTGGATCTGGCTGGACGCGTACGCCGAGCGGGTCGAGTTCCACTTCCTGGCTGCCTGCATCCCCCGAGCACCGTGCGCGCCTCACGCGCCCGCACCGCCGCCCATGACAGCCTCATCGCGTCCCCGAGCAATTTCGCCTGTACGACGATCTTGCAAGTAATCGAAAAGTCTGGCCTCGATAATCTTTGGTGGTTCACATGATCGACCTTTACGCGATCGGTCCTCGGCATCCAGGCACCGATCCCGCATGGACCACTATCGACATCCAGGGCACTGTGATCCAACAGTCCATCGGGACGACGAAGGTACTGGCGGGGCTGACTTACAACCCGACAACGCGGCTCTACTACACCGTTGCACCGACCAATCCGGAAGGCCCGCTCCTCTGCAGCCTGAGCACAGCCGGAAGTCTCCAGACCGTAGCCGCGGTCGGCCCGAAGCTGAACGGCGGGATCGCCTACCGCGGCCCGGAGAACCGCTTCTACGCGGTCTCGAACGACTCCGACGGAACCGCCAGACTCCATCGGGTCACCATGGGCGGCCAGACCACCCTGATGTTCCCGCTCGCCGTGGGCGTGGTCAGCGGCCTGACCTACGTTCAGGGAAGCGACACCTTCTACGCATTGATCACGCACGACAACTTCACCTGGTTCTACTCCATCAAGCTGAACGGGACCGTGACCCGGCTCTTCGGTGCCGGCCTGCGCGTGCTCGGCGGTCTGTGCCACTCGCCGTCGGAAGGCTTCTTCTACTTCGTGGCAAATCAAACCGACGGCTTCTCCCGGCTGTGGACACTCGCGCTCAACGGCAGCGTTGTCGACCGGATGGGCCTCGGTTACAGATTCAACCACGCCGCGATCAGCACGTCCCCGTGGTTCGGCGGGTCCATGAACATCAAGAGTCCCCTCGCAGGAGAGCGTTTCATCAGCGGCGAGGACACTTTGCTCGATGCGAATATCCTCAGCGTGACCGGGCCGTCCTGGAACAGCGACGGCATCACGTGGCAGTCGAGTCGTGACGGCCTGCTCGGCACGGGCGCGCCAACCGTCAAGCTGTCGACCGGAACGCATGTGATCACCGCTACGAAGGAGCGCTTGAAGCGGAGCGTCAGTGTCCGCGTATTCGCTGATCTGTGGGCGCTGTACCAGTCCCCACCGTCGCAGGCAGAAATCGATCGCGTGCTCAGCCACTTCTCGTTCGAATGGGTGAACGGCGCAGCTGGTGATCCGACCCAGCAGTGGTCCTCCTACCCCGGCTATCCGTTCAACCAGACCTCCCCGAACCCGTCGCGAACCGCCACCATCTGCAAGCTCGACGCGCTCCGGCATCAGCGTTTCCTCCAACCGCTCCCCTTCGGGTCTGCCCAGACCGTCTACGAACACGTGCGGCTGAACACCCACACGATCCGTGTCTCCCTGGGTACCGCGGTCAACATGGCAGGCGGCGGCGTGGTGAACCTCAACCGGACGTTCTCGTTGTGGTCGAACAACCCGTCGCAGCCGACTGTGGTCACCCCGTACGTCCACTCGCTGTACCTGTTCACTCACGAGTGCCGCCACAACGAGCCGGGCGATCCCAGTCATACCTCGTGCGCCACCGCGTGGACAGGTGCCCCCGGCATTCCGAACGGCATGGACGCGCAGTTCGAGCCCGGCAGCGGCTATACGCGCTCCGCCCTCTACCTCATGTGGGTCTACAAGTACGGCCGCTACGACTCCGCGTCGATCCGCACGGAGGCGAAGAACCTCGCAGCGACGTTCAAGGACCGCTTCTGCGCACGTCCTACGAGCACGAACCCACTCGTCCGGGCGCTGCTCACCGAACTGTGGAACGTTTCGTAGGCACCACACATGACGGCGCTCTCGCCACGGGGATTCGCCTGCCGGCGAGAGGCGTCGTCGTGAGACCGGCAGATTCGTCTCACCCTCCTGTCCCGTGGGCTCCGGTTCCTCGCCGAAGTGGACGTCGGATGGAGCCGTGGGAAGCCCGTGGACGTACGCGAGTTCGTTCTGTGGCTACGGACGTGCCACAACCCGGCGCGGGACCGGTGCCGCCCGGACGCGCCCGCTCCGCGTGCCAGGGGCCGTCGCCGTCGTCAAAGGCGCCTTGCGGGTGCCGCTGCGCCAACAGGGTCCGGTAGTCCCGAGGCTTGCGGACAGAACCTGGCCTAATGGCCTCCTACGGTCGTGCCATGACGCAGACGCAGAAGATTCTTGTCGCCGGTGCCACCGGAACCGTCGGACGCCAGGTCGTCGCCGAACTGATCGCCCGCGGCCACGCGGTCCGCGCACTCACCCGGGATGCGTCGAAAGCCACCTTCCCGGTCGGTGTCGAGGTCGTCCAGGGCGACCTGACCGAACCCGACAGCCTGATCCCGGCCCTGGAGGGCGTCACCGGCCTCCATCTGATCACCTTCGGCGCCTACTTCGTTCCGCTCGAGACCGGCCCGCGGATCCTGGAGCTGGCGCGCGCAGCCGGTGTACGCCGGGTCACCGTGCTGCACGGCGGCGGGGCGTCCCTGCTGGAGGACGCCGTGCGTGCCGACGACGGTGTGGACTGGACCGTGCTCATGCCGGTCGAGTTCATGGCCAACTCCCTGGAGTGGGCGGACGGGATCGCGGACTCGGGCGAAGTTCACGAGCCGTTCGTCTCCCGGCTCAGCGCCGTGGTCCACGAGGGCGACATCGGCGCTGTCGCCGCGGTCGCTCTCACGGAGGAGGGCCACGGAGGTCAGGAGTACGTGATCACCGGCCCCGAACTGCTGACCGTCGGCGACAAGGTAGCGACGATCGCTGCCGCCCGCGGCAGCGGGATCGCCCTGGTCGAGCTGACCGAGGAGGAGGCCGTCACGCGATGGCGGGCGGCGGGCCACCCGGAGGGGGTCATCGGCTTCCTGATCGAGGCGTACGGCAACACACCGGAGGTGGGCCGTACGGTCGTCGACACCGTCGAGAAGGTCACCGGCCACCCGGCCCGCACGTTCGCCCATTGGGCTGCGGAGCACGTGGACTCCTTCGCGGCAACAGTTCCCGCAGTCACGGGGTAGCCCCCTGGTGGAGTCGGCGTTGCTACTCCCGTGCCCGCCGGGACATCGAGCGCAAGCGAGAAGGCCGGTGCCCTCCTGGGGCACCGGCCTTCTCGTCAAGGTCGGGCGACGAGCCCGGGCTCGTCCTTCCGCGCCGCGACGGGCGCCCTCCGGAGCCGGACGCAGCCTCGCCGCCCAGCGCGGGTGCGGGCGGCGAAGTGGGTGTGCACGTCCGGGCGGCGGCGCGGCATCCTCGGCGCGCCGCCGTCGGGTGAGCTGCGTCAGGCAGCCGCGGTGGCGGTCTGCTCGGTCACCTGGCGGATGACCTCGGTCAGCGAGGTGACGACCTCGGCGTCGTCGGCCGGGTGGGTCTCGGCGAAGCGGGTCACGGAGCCGGGGATGGACAGCTTGGCGTCCTCGAGGACGGCGCCGCCCGCAATGCCGACTGCCTTGCGGGCCTCGTCCTGGGCCCAGACGCCGCCGAACTGGCCGAAGGCGGTGCCGACCACGGCGGTCGGCTTGCCGGTCAGGGCGCCCGCACCGTACGGGCGCGACAGCCAGTCGATCGCGTTCTTCAGCACGGCCGGCATGGTGCCGTTGTACTCGGGCGAGAACAGCAGGAAGGCGTCGGCCTGGCCGGCTGCCTCACGCAGTCGGGCGGCGGCGGCCGGAACGCTGCCCTCGACGTCGATGTCCTCGTTGTAGAAGGGCACCTCGGACAGGCCCTCGAACAGCTCGACGTCGGCACCCGCGGGCGCGTGCTTGACGGCGGCCTCGGCGAGCTGGCGGTTGTGGGAGCCGGCGCGGAGGCTGCCGACGAGGGCGAGGATGCGTACAGACATGGGGAACTCCTGGGAGACGGAGACTGCGGAGCAAGCGGACCACGGTCCGTTTAAAGTTGTACCACCGAAACGGACCGCGGTCCACTTTCCCTCTCTGGCGTTACGCTGAAGCCATGACCTGTCCCGCCCCTCCGCCCTCCGGGCCGCCCGAACCCGGCGAGGCGCGGACGCATCTCCCGCTCGCGCCGGCCGGTGAGCCGACGGAGCAGCTGCGGGCGGATGCGGCGCGCAATCGCACACGCCTGCTGGACGCCGCCTCCCGTCTGCTGACCGGGTGCGGTGCCGCGAACCTCACCATGGAATCGGTGGCCCACGCCGCCGGCGTGGGCAAGGGCACCGTCTTCCGGCGCTTCGGCGACCGCACCGGCCTCCTCCTCGCGCTCCTCGACCATCGCGAGGGCCTGCTCCAGGCCGCCTTCCTCTCAGGACCGCCACCCATGGGCCCCGGCGCCCCCGCAGAGGAGCGGCTGCACATCTTCGGCCCCGCGGTCATGCGCCACGAACGCGATCACCATGAGCTGATCCTGGCCTCCCGCACCGATCCGCTGCGCGCCTACACCGTCCCGGCAAACCGCCTGCGCCTCAGCCATATCACCATGCTGCTGCGCCAGTTGAACGTGGACGGCAACACGGAACTGCTCGCCCACACCCTGCTCGGGTCGATCGATACCGCCCTCGTCCACCATCTGACCCGCGAACGTGGCATCGCGATCGAGCAGTTGGAGCAGGGCTGGCACGACCTCGTCACGCGCCTCGTGGCGAAGCCGTAGCTCCCGAGCCTTTCGTTTGGATCAGGGCGTGCGTGCCACTGGTGCGCCACGCCCCGCCGGACGCCTCGAGCGCGCTCAGTGTCTGCGGCTCCAGCCCGACGACGACGTCGGACTTCAACGTACGCAGCGCGGCCACGGACCCGGGGAAGTACGCCGTACGGTCCGCGAAGGGCGTCGTCGCGTCCCACAGCCGGTCGCCCACGAGACGGCGGTAGTTGAGGTCGCCCTTCAGGATCGTGAGCGCACCCCCGCCCAATTCCTTCCGCAGGTCCTCGGGCATCTCCTCGTACGGCAGTGGCGCGCAGAAGAACACGTGCGTACGTACCTCCAGGCGCCCCGCACCCATCGCCTCCCAGAGACGCCGGCCGATCCCGCCCGCAGCACCGGGTGCCCGGACGAGACGGCGCAGGGAGTCGATGACATCGGTGGTCGTCGCGTCGGAGACGTAGTACGGACAGGGCTTCACGTGCAGCACGGCACGCTCCGCGTGGCCCTGCTCCAGCAGATGGTCGATCAGGATCAGGTCCGGGATCAGCTCCCGGCCGGCATTGTCGGCCACCACCGCGACGGTCGACGGGGCCCCCACGGGAAGCAGCGACCACAGCAGGGCGCTGTCGTCGGCGACCAGCCCCGGGTCCGCATCTCCCAGCGGTTCGTCCGCCGCCACCCGGAAACCGAGATCGGCACGGTTGCCCCACAGCGAGGCGTGCAGCAGAGCGGACGCCCGCTCTCCGGCCGGGGCGTCGGCGAGCCGGTCCAGGGACCGGAGCTCGTCGTCGACCGCGCTGCCGCTCAGTTCGGCCCGCTTGAAGGGGGCGAAGGGGTCGACCCCTTGCCATGGCCCTTCGTCGAAGTACTCGATGGCCGCGAGGAGCCTGCGGTAGAAGTAGCTCTCGGCCCAGAGGAACGGGGCGTCGAACCAGGACCGTCCGAAGTGCTCACGCCCCCATGCCTGCCAGATTCCGTGGTCCGGGGCTGCGGCGTCGAGCGGTTCGACGACCCCGTGGGTGATCTCGTTCAGCAGGGCATCGAGAGCCCCGTGCTGTCGAGGGCCGTACGGGAAGGCTTCGCGCACCTGTCGGATCAGCGCCGGATGACGCTCGGCCAGCACGCCCCGGGCGAACGAACCGGGCTCGTTGCCGAGGATCACCGGTGCGCCGGTGTCTCCTGCCGTCTCCGAAGCCGCTCGCGCATCACCCATGGGTCCCAGTCTGCCGGGTGACGGGGCGGGCCCGCCGTACGGGGCGCGTCTGCCTGCCGGGCGCCCGGCCCCCTGCACGCATCCCGGAACCGGCACATGGGCATCGCGAGGGCTGGTTACGATATGCCTCGGCTCAGATGACTTACCCCAGAAAGGGAACCTGCACCCATGCCGGCCGAGACATTCGAGTTTCAGGTAGAAGCGCGTCAGCTCCTGCAGATGATGATCCATTCGATTTACTCGAACAAGGACGTCTTTCTTCGGGAGCTCATTTCCAATTCCTCGGACGCACTGGACAAGCTGCGCCTCGAAACTCTCCGCGACGACACGATCCAGGCGGACTCGTCCGACCTCCATATCGCCGTCGAGGCAGATAAGGAAAAGCGCACACTGACCGTGCGCGACAATGGAATCGGAATGTCGCACGACGAGGTCGTGCAGCTGATCGGAACGATCGCGAACTCCGGTACGGCGAAGTTCCTGCAGGAATTGAAGGAGGCCAAGGACTCCGCAACGTCCGAGGAACTCATCGGACAGTTCGGTGTCGGCTTCTATTCGAGCTTCATGGTGGCCGACGAGGTCACACTCCTCACCCGGCGCGCGGGTGAGGACCAGGGCACGCGCTGGACGTCCAGCGGCGAGGGCACGTACACCGTCGAGTCCGTCGACGATGCTCCGCAGGGCACCGCGGTCACTCTGCGGCTCAAGCCCGAGGACGCCGAGGACCAGCTCTTCGACTACACGTCGCCCTGGAAGATCAGGGAAATCGTCAAGCGGTACTCGGACTTCATCACCTGGCCCATCCGCATGGCCGCCGCGTCGGCGGGTGAGGACGGAGCAGTGCCCGAGATCGAGACGGTCAACTCGATGAAGGCGCTGTGGGCGCGGTCGAAGAACTCCGTGACCGATGAGGAGTACAGCGAGCTGTACAAGCACATCAGCCACGACTGGACCGACCCGCTCGAGACCATCCGCATGCAGGCGGAGGGCACCTTCGAATATCAGGCGCTGCTTTTCCTGCCGTCCCACGCACCGCAGGACCTGTTCATGCAGGGGCACAAGCGCGGGGTCCAGCTCTACGTCAAGCGCGTATTCATCATGGATGACTGCGAAGCGCTCATGCCGACGTATCTCCGCTTCGTGAAGGGCGTTGTCGACGCGCAGGACCTGTCGCTCAACGTGTCGCGCGAAATCCTGCAGCAGGACCGCCAGATCGAGCTGATGCGCCGTCGGCTGGTCAAGAAGGTGCTCTCGACGGTGAAGGACATGATGTCCGCCGCCCCGGAGAACTACCGGACGCTCTGGAAGGAATTCGGCCGGGTGCTCAAGGAAGGCCTGCTCCAGGACTTCGAGAACCGGGACGCGATCCTCGAGATCTCCTCGTTCGCCTCGACCCAGGACGAGGAGGGGCTGACCACCCTGCGCTCGTACGTGGAACGCATGAAGGAGGGTCAGGAGCAGATCTTCTTCATGACGGGCGAGTCACGCGCGGCCATGGAGAGCTCGCCCCACATGGAGGCCTTCCGCGCCAAGGGCTTCGAGGTCCTTCTCCTGACCGATCCGGTCGACGAGGTCTGGGTCCAGTCCGTGCCCGAGTTCGACGGCAAGCAGCTGCAGTCGATCGCCAAGGGTGAAGTCGACCTCGACACCGACGAGGAGAAGAAGCAGGTCGAGGCCGAGCGTGAGAAGCAGCAGCAGGACTACGCCGGTCTGCTGACCTGGATGACCGGGCAGCTGGGCGAGAACGTGAAGGAGGTCCGGCTCTCCTCGCGGCTCACCGTCTCGCCGGCCTGCATCGTCTCGGACACGCACGATGCCACCCCGGCCCTGGAGAGCATGTACCGCGCCATGGGCCAGGAGGTGCCGCACATCAAGCGGATCCTCGAGCTCAACCCCTCGCACCCGCTGATCAGCGGACTGAAGAAGGCGCACGAGAAGGCGCACGCCGAACAGGACGCCGGCGAGAAGGCCGGTACGGAGCTGGCGGAGACGGCCGAACTGGTCCACGGGCTCGCCCTCCTGTCGGACGGCGGCGAACTGAGCGATCCGTCGCGCTTCAGCAGGCTGATGGCGGACCGACTGGAACGCACTCTGTAGACAGACCCGCGCACACGACTGCGGCCGCCAGGAGCCCCCTGGCGGCCGCAGTCGTGTGCGGGGCGTGACGGCAGTTGTGAAGGCGGATGCTCACGGCCTCACGGACTGCGGAGCACCCGCGAGCCGTACGCCTCGCGGTGACTCAGAGGAGTCACGGAGTGTCGTAGATGATCCACAACTTGACCCATCTGGGGGCCAGTTGAAGGTTTATCTACGCGCGGAGCATCGGCCCCCGAACGATCATTCGGGCATATCAGACGACTTCCTCCGCCGCCATTACCGGCGGGTACCGGGAGCTGCTACAAACGTGCTCGCCCCACGAACTCCCCACCCGTTCCCCACATTTCGAAGGGCTGGCAGTCATGTCAGTACGAACCTTCTGGGCCTCCGTATCCACCCTCGCGATCGCCGCCGTGGCCGCACTCGGCGTGGCACAGCCTGCGTCCGCCGCAGCCGACAACTACGTTGCTCTCGGTGACTCCTACTCCTCAGGGGTCGGCGCCGGGAACTACACCTCGGAGAGCGGTGACTGCAAGCGCAGCACCAATGCCTACCCGTCCCTCTGGGCGGCCGCGAACGCTCCGTCGTCGTTCACATTCGTCGCCTGCTCGGGCGCAACGACGGGCTCCGTCTCCAGCGGTCAGCTGGGCGCGCTGAGTTCGTCGACCACACTGGTCAGCGTCACGGCCGGCGGCAATGACGTCGGGTTCGCGGATGTCATGCAGACCTGTGTCCTGCAGAGCGAGGCCACGTGTGTGAGCCGCGTGAACACGGCGGTCTCGCAGATGGAGAACTCGCTGCCGAACAGCCTCAACTCGCTCTACGGCAACATCCGTTCGAGGGCGCCGCAGGCTCATGTGGTCGTGCTCGGGTACCCGCGCTTCTACAAGCTCTCGGGCAGCTGCATCGCCGGGCTCACCGAGACCGAGCGCGGAGCGATCAACAACGCGTCCAACGCCCTGAACGGCGTGCTCGCCAAGCGGGCAGCCGACGCCGGGTTCACCTTCTCCAGCGTGGTGGACGAGTTCACCGGGCACGAGCTCTGCTCGGGTGACGCCTGGATCCACAGCGTGTCGATTCCGGTCTCCAACTCGTACCACCCCAAGGCGATCGGACAGTCGAGCGGGTACCTGCCTGCCTTCCGCTCTGTGGCGTAACGCGCGTAGAAGCCCCAGGCGCACACGGCGGCACCACCGGGTCCGTTCGTTCCGGTGGTGCCGCCGCACTGCTGTCAGGCAGTGCACTGGCGTCAGGTGCGGCGAGCTTCCGGTGCGCGGTGGGCTTCCGGTGCGCGGTGGGCTTCCGGTGCGCGGTGGGGCAGCGTCAGTGCTGCGGCGGCTGCGAGTACGGCGGTGGCGACCGCTGCCCACCAGCCCCGGCGGAACGCGTCGAGTGCCGCTTCGGAGGCGGCGGGGGTGCCGAGCAGGGTGACCATCAGGGCGACCCCCAGAACGGCACCGGTCTGGCGGGCCATGGTGGTGACGGCCGAGCCGGTGGCGAAGCGGGCGGGCGGCAGGGCGGCGGCTGCGGCACCGACCAGGGTGGGCAGCGCGAAGCCGACCCCGATGCCGGTGATCAGCATGCCGGGGAGGAACCCGGTTGCGTAGTGGGGGTCGGTGCCGAGCGCCGTGGCCCACCACGCCAGCCCCGCGCCGGACAGCAGGCAGCCGAACGCTGCCGTCCGGCCGACGCCCAGACGGCGGACGACGGGGCCGGAGGTGACGGCGAGCAGCGGAACGACCAGTGGCCCGGGGGCGATCGCCAGGCCCGTACGGATCGCCGAGTACCCCCACACCTGTTGGCACCAGAGCACCGAGGTGAGCAGCATGGCCGCGAACGCGACCGTGAAGAGCAAGGACGCGAGCGTGGCGGCGGCAAAGGCGGGAGTACGCAGCAGAGGAAGCTCGATCACCGGAGCAGCGTGCCGGGCGGAACGCAGCAGAAACGCCGTGGTGAGGACGGCCGCCGCGAGGAGTGCGACAACGACTTCCGGCGAACTCCAGCCCCAGGCGTCCGCCTTGACCAGCCCGAGCGCAAGGGCGCCGATCGCAAGGGTGAGGAGCGCGGCGCCCATGAGGTCCGGGAGGCGGCCTTCACGGTCCGGGCGGGTGTCGGGCAGCAGCTTGGCTCCGGCCACCAGACCGGCCACACCGACCGGCACGTTCACCAGGAACACCCAGCGCCAGTCGGCCTCGACGAGCAGCCCGCCGACGACCGGGCCGAGGCCGGCGGCTATCCCGCCGATCGCCGCCCAGCCGCGAATGGCCTGCGGGCGGCGCTCCGGTGGGGTACCGACGAGAAGCAGGGCGAGCGAGGTCGGCATCAGGGCCGCGGCACCGGCGGCCTGGAGGACACGGGCAGCGACCAGCCAGCCGACGTCGGGCGCGAGCGCACAGAGGGCGGAAGCGACCGTGAAGACCGCCAGGCCCAGCAGAAAGCCACGGCGGTGGCCGTACCGGTCGGCCAGTCGGCCCGCGACGACGAGCAGGGCGGCGAAGACGATCGCATACGCGTTGAGTACCCACGAGAGCGAGGAGAGCGAACTGCCCTCGAAGGCGTCGCCCAGTGCGGGAACAGCCACGTTGACGATGAACAGATCGAGATTCACGACGAAGACACCGGCCGAAACGATCCAGACGAATCCGCGGGAGGCAGTGGGCGCGGGGGATGCGGGGGATGCAGGGTGCGGGGGCATCGAAGAGTCAGAGGGAGCAGGTGGGTTTGATTTTCCAACTGTCATGACGGCAAGCTAGCGCCAGTAAGTTTGAGATGGCAACCTGGTAGGGATGAGTGCCTCGGAGAGTCCTGCCGCCGGCAGCCCGGCCGTAACCCGCCCGGCTGCGATCCGCCCCGCCGCCACGCTGCCCGGGCGGCCCTGTTCCGCCGCCGCCACGCTCCAGGTGGTGGGCGAGAAGTGGGCCCTGCTCGCGGTGCGCGAGATCTTCTTCGGCAACCACCGGTTCGAGGCGATCGCCCGCAACACCGGTGCGCCCCGCGACCGGCTGGCCGCCCGGCTGCGCACGCTGGAGGAGGCGGGGGTGATCGAGCGGCGGCCCTACAACGAGCGCCCGCCGCGCTACGAGTACCACCTGACCCCGTCCGGCCGGGATCTCGCTCCGGTCATCCGGGCGCTGCTGGACTGGGGCGACCGCTGGGTCAACGAGGAACCGCCGGTGGTCATGGTCCACGATCCGCACACCGCGGGCGCGGAGGAGTCCGCGCACGACCTCGATGCCTCATGGGTCTGCCGCACCTGTGGCGAGGAGGTCGCCATGAACACCCTCACCGTGGACGTTCGAGCCCCCGGCTGGGACCGCGCCGGCCCGGTCGCGGCGTCGCAGTAGCAGCCCCAGCGGCAACGGCAGCGGCAGCTCAGTACCGCTCGACGAGGTGCTCCCGGCCTGCCGGGGGCTCGTACGGCTCGGGCCAGAAGTCCGTGACCGCGGTGATCCGCCCCTCGGCGTCGAACGTGAAGAAGTGGATGGCGTGCATCCGGTCGAGGCCGACCGTGACCAGGGTCCGGGCCGCGGCCTGCAGTCCTTCCCCATCGGCCACGATCCGCTCGATCCGGACGTGCCAGTCCCCCGGAAAGTCCCGGTTGAACTCGACGTACCGCTCCTTGCCATGGATCCGCTCACGGCTCTGCGGAAGGTCGTAGACCACGTCGTCGGCGAGTGTCGCCGCGAAGGCGTCCCAGTCGCGGGCTTCGGCCGCGGCCCAGTACGCCTCCACCGCGGCCCGCACCTCGGCCGTCCCGACAGCCCTGCCGGGCGTGCCGGACCCGTCAGCCACACCCGTCCTGTCAGCCATGTCAGCCATGTCAGTCATGCGAACGAGTGTGACCCCCACCACTGACAATCGGCGGAAAACCCCGGCCCGGTCAGCCGCTGACCGGCCTCGACGCCTTGACCGAGTACATCATCGGGATGCGCGGACGGTCCGCCGCGAAGCGGTAGTAGCCGTCCGGGTGCCGCTGCAGCGCCGGGTAGCGCGCGAAGAGCGAGGCATCGTGCTCGTGCAGGAAGTCGATCCGCAGCCCGGCCGCCGCCAGCGCCGAAACCACATCACCGACCGGGTGCTGCCATTCGACGCTGCGGTTGTGGACCGTCGCGGCGTCGAAGTCGGCGTACGTACCCGGTGCTTCCTCCACCCAGGGGTCACGGCTGAAATAGTCGTACGTGATCGTCGAGCCGGTCTCGTCGTCGAGGCAGTCGGTCAGCGGATGGAACTCCGCGAGGTAGAGAAATCCGCCGGGAGCGACCAGCGAGGCGACGATTTCCGCCCAACGGTCCACCTCCGGCAGCCAGTTCAGCGCTCCGATCCCGGTGTAGACGATGTCGTACGAGGAGTCGGGCACGGCCTGCGCAGCGTCGTACACATCGGCTGCCACGAAGGCCGCCCGCTCCGGCGGCAGCCCCAGCGAGCGCGCCAGCCCGCGGGCCGTCTCGACGGCGGGCTCGGAGAAGTCGAGGCCGACGACATGCGCGGCACCGTGGCGGGCCCAGGAAAGGGTGTCGAGCCCGATGTGACACTGCAGATGCAGCAGCGTGCGTCCGGTGACGTCTCCGATCTCGGCGAGCTCGAAGTCGCGCAGGGAGTCCTTGCCTGCGCGGAAGGCATCGAGGTCGTAGTAGTCGCCGGCGGCGTGAATGGCCACGCGTTCGTCCCAGCGTGCACGGTTCGCTTCGTGCCAGTCGTCAGGCGTCGGTGCATACATGCCGGGAAAGTTACCCACAGGCTGGGGGAACGTGCGAACAGTTATCCACAGGCCGCCCGGCGTCACGGCCGTATCGGGTTGGATGGGGCCATGAGCGACACACAGAACGACGCGTCCGTACCTGATCGGGAGCATCGGCCGAAGCGGGACCAGCTGCCGGAGTGGGAGCAGCGTTTCCGTGCTGCCCGTGTGTCCCTGCCCGACTGGGCGGAGGACGCTCCCGACCGCTCGCTCTTCGTCTCCAACGCCACCGGCACGTACGAGCTGTACGCATGGGACCGGGCGACCGGGGAGCAGCGCCAGGTCACGGACCGGCCCAACGGGACGACCGACGGGGTGCTGACGCCGGACGGCGAGGCCGTCTGGTGGTTCGCCGACACCGACGGCGACGAGTTCGGCGTGTGGATGCGGCAGCCCTTCGGCGGCGGCGCGGACAAGCCGGCCGCTCCCGGTCTGGAGCCTTCCTACCCCGCCGGTCTCGCGATCGGACGCGACGGGACAGCGGTTGTCGGCCGGTCCACGGACGAGGACGGCACAACGATTCACCTCGCGCGCCCCGGGTCCGAGCCGGCCGTGATCTACCGGCACCGGGAGTCCGCCGGGGTCGGAGATCTGTCGCACGACGGCAGCCTGATCGCCCTGGAGCACACCGAGCACGGGGACGCGATGCACTCCGCCCTGCGAGTGGTGCGCCCGGACGGTTCGACGGTCGCCGAGCTGGACGACACCGAGGGCGGCACGAAGGAGCTGGGCCTGTCGGTGCTGGGCTTCGCCCCCGTCGCCGGTGACACCCGGCTGCTCATCGGGCATCAGCGCCGCGGCCGCTGGGAGCCGATGATCTGGGATCCGGTGGCCGGCACGGAGACGGACCTGCCGGTCGATCTCCCCGGCGACGTGGGCGCCGAGTGGTATCCGGACGGGGCCGCGCTGCTGATCGAACACAGCTTCGAGGCCCGCAGCGAGCTGTGGCGGTACGAGCCGGGCGCGAAGGGGCCGGTGCGCGTCGAGACACCCGCCGGCACGGTGTCGGGCGCCACGGCACGCCCCGACGGCACGGTGGAGTATCTGTGGTCGTCGGCCGCGCAGCCGCCCGCCGTACGGTCCACGACGGGCGCCGTCGTCCTCGATCCGCCCGGCGCGAAGGCTCCCGCTTCCGTGCCCGTGCAGGACGCCTGGGTGGACGGTCCCGGAGGACGCATCCACGCCCTGGTGCAGACACCCGCCACCGGTGACGGCCCGTTCCCCACGGTCTTCGAGATACACGGCGGGCCCACCTGGCACGACAGCGACGCGTTCGCGTCCGGTCCGGCGGCCTGGGTGGACCACGGTTTTGCCGTCGTACGGGTCAACTACCGCGGGTCGACCGGCTACGGGCGCGCCTGGACGGACGCGCTCAAGCACCGGGTCGGGCTGATCGAGCTGGAGGACATCGCCGCGGTCCGGGACTGGGCGGTGAAGTCCGGGCTCGCGGACCCGGCGCGGCTGGTCCTCGCCGGCGGCTCGTGGGGCGGTTATCTGACTCTGCTCGGGCTCGGTACGCAGCCGGATTCCTGGGCGCTGGGGCTGGCGGCGGTCCCGGTCGCCGACTATGTCACCGCGTACCACGACGAGATGGAGGCCCTCAAGGCGATGGACCGCACGCTGCTGGGCGGGACACCTGAGGAGGTACCGGAGCGGTTCGAAGCGTCGTCCCCGCTGACGTACGTGGATGCCGTGCGTGCCCCGGTCTACATCTCGGCGGGTGTCAACGACCCGCGCTGCCCCATCCGTCAGGTGGAGAACTACGTGGACCGTCTCGCCGTGCGCGGCGCCGTCCACGAGGTGTACCGGTACGACGCGGGGCACGGCTCGCTCGTCGTGGAGGAGCGGATCAAGCAGGTCCGGCTGGAGCTCGACTTCGCGCTGAGGCATCTGGGACAGGCAGCGGGAGAGGCCGCTGGACAGGCAGCGGGGCAGGCAGCTGAGGCATCCGGGCAGGAATAAGGCGCGGATAAATGGTGCACCCCGCTCCGGGCGTCCGGAGCGGGGAACCGTACCGTGGAGGGGTGTACCGGTTCCTGCTGACCCCGCGATGGTGGGGGATCAACCTCTTCGTCGTGCTGGCCATCCCGTTCTGCGTGTTCATGGGCACCTGGCAGCTCGGCCGCTTCGAGGACCGCGTGCAGTCGCACGAGGAGGCCGAGCAGCAGCCCGATCCGGGCACCCGGACCGCGAAGCCGCTCGCCGAGCTGCTGCCCGTGGACCAGAAGACCTCCGGCCGGCCCGCCGTCACGACCGGGACGTACGCCGACCAGTTCCTGGTCCCCGGGCGCACGTTGGACGACCGGGACGGCTTCTACGTACTGAACCTGCTGCGTACCGACAGCGGTAAGGCCCTCCCGGTCGTACGGGGCTGGCTGCCCGGCACCGCGGGTCGCGCCGATGTGCCCGCGGCTCCGGCCGGCGAGGTCACCGTGACCGGCGATCTGCAGGCCTCGGAGAACACCGGCAGCGACGGTGTCAGCACCAGGGGCGGGCTCCCCGAGGGCCAGCTCGGCATGATCAGCGCCGCATCCCTGGTGAACCTCGTCCCGTACGACGTGTACGACGCCTGGGTGACCCTGACCGAGCCCGAGGCGGGCGGTACGGGCGGTTCGATGAAGCCCGTGCCCGCGGCGGCGGCACAGGGCAGTGGGCTCGACCTGAAGGCCTTCCAGAACCTCGGCTACACCGGCGAGTGGTTCGTCTTCGGCGGCTTCGTTCTGTTCATGTGGTTCAGGCTGGTGCGCCGCGAGGCGGAGGCCGCGCGCGACGTGGAGCTGGGACTCGCGGCCGACGCCGACTGAGAGTGCAGGTACGTCGAGAGGCCCGCCGGACCGGATCCGGCGGGCCTCTCGACATACGTACTGTCGTACCGGCTACGAGGCGTTCAGCACACCCGTGCGGTAGATCGTGCCCGCGCAGGCGTGGGGGATCGTGGTCTCCGCCGTCGGCGCTCCCGCCTCCGGGGTGTGCGTCACCGCGACACTCCCGTCGGCCGGGCCCTCGTCCGCGCTGCCGAACTGCGGCGACATGTCCGCCGCCGTCCCCGATCCTGCGGCACCACCACCTCCGTCGCCCTCGGTGGGCGTCGGGCTGGGCGAACCGCCGGTCGTCGGACAGGTCTCCGTCGGCACCCAGGCGAACTGCACCTCGTACGCCATCGTCGGCTTCAGCAGCACCGTCCCGGGCTCCAGCGACGGATCGGGCAGCCCGGCCGCCGGGTCACCCGAGGCGTGCTGCACGACCACGATCTTCTGCGGGTCGGCGGCGCCCGCCGCCTGGAAGCCGACCGTGCCGTTGCTCGTCACCGAACAGCCCTTGCCGGACGCGTTGGCGATCCTGAAGGTCCCGTACACCGTGCCGTCCGCGCCTGCCTCGCCCGTCTGGGCGGAGGCGACACGGAGCTGGCTGGGGTCACAGGCCGGCAGGGCCGCCGCCTCGGACTGCGGCGAGTCGTCGGTGCCGGTCCCGTTGCCCTCGGTGTCCGAACCGTCGTCCTGCGACGGCGTCGTGGAGTTGCCGGTTTCGCCCTTGCTGCCCTGGTTCTGCTGGTCGGCGGGGTCGGCGTTCTGCTCACCGTCGGCCACGGCGCCCGAATCCTCGCCGTTGCCGCCCTGGGCCTGCTCGCCGTGACCGGCGATAGCGGGATTGGCACTGTCCGCGCCGTCCGAATTCGCCACATGGACGAAGGCGGGCACCGCCGTACCGATCAGGAGCGCCGCAGCTGCCGCGCCCACCACGGCCTGACGCCGCTTGGCGCGCCGGGCGGGCACCGCACGGTGCAGGTGGTCGAGCGTGCCGTCCGGGGGTTCGAGACTCCGGACGGCGCCGTGGAGCATGCGGCGCAGCGCGGCCTCGTCCATCTCCGCCGTACCGGCGCGGCCGTTCCCGAAGAGTTCGGTCAGCGTGCCGCCTCCGCCGGACGCACCGGCATCGGCACCGCCGGCCTCTTCGGCCCTGCCGGAGGCGGCAGTCCTGCTGCCGGAGGCGGCAGCCCTGCCCGAGGCATCAGCCCCGCCCACTGCGTCGGCCCCGCCGGAGGTATCAGCCCCGCCCACTGCGTCGGCCCCACCGGAGGCGCCGGAGGCGACGCCCGCGACCGCATCCCTGCCCTGCTCCCGCTGACCGCCGTGCTCCGGCTCGGTGTTCGGGGTCTTCTCCGGCCCGTGGTTCACAATTCCGTTTCCAGTCCGGTCATCGTCGTGCCTGTGTTCGGGCCCGCTCATGCCTGCGCCTCCATCACGACGCGCAGTGCCGCAATGCCCCGGGAGCCGTACGCCTTCACCGAACCGAGCGATATCCCCAGCGTCTCCGCGACCTGGGCCTCCGTCATGTCCGAGAAGTAGCGCAGCACCAGCACCTCGCGCTGGCGGCGCTGCAGCCCCTTCATCGCCTTGATCAGCGCATCGCGCTCCAGCTGGTCGTAAGCCCCCTCCTCGGCGCTCGCCATGTCCGGCATCGGCTTGGAAAGCAGCTTCAGCCCGAGAATGCGGCGGCGCAGCGCGGACCGGGAGAGGTTGACCACGGTCTGGCGGAGATACGCGAGCGTCTTCTCCGGATCGCGCACCCGGTTGCGCGCCGAGTGCACGCGGATGAACGCCTCCTGCACCACGTCCTCGCAGGACGCGGTGTCGTCCAGCAGGAGGGCTGCGAGGCCCAGCAGCGAACGGTAGTGGGCGCGATAGGTCTCGGTGAGATGGTCGACCGTGGTTCCTGCCGCCACCGTCTCGTCAGCGCCCTCGCGCTGCGACGGCAGCGCGGTGGGCCGCGCAGCGGGCATGGGCGCAATCACCGGCATACCGCCGGCTGCGCGGGGCCGCCGGAGCGGGCGCACCGAAGCGCCGCGCAACGGGCCCACCACTGTGATGTCGAGAACCTCTGCCACGCCAGTTGGACACGCTTCCCCCCGTCAGGGTTGTACGCGAACGGCACCGCGTTCGATGCTGTGCGACATGCCCTCATTCGTACCTGCTCTTCCACAAATGCCCCGAAAACACATCCAGCCATGCAAGAAGTGACGGCATAGACGCGCCGCTTCCGGCTAGCGGTTGCAGGGGGCCAGGAGATCATCGTCGGATATGGCAACGCCCCAGCTCAAGAGGTTCAGACCAGCAAGTTGCCCACCGGCCGCACACAGATCCTACAAAACTGGTTCGATCAGGCCCGAGGGAATTCCGCGGCCACGGATTCGGCGATCTGGGCCACATTGAGAGCCGCACCTTTTCGGAGGTTGTCTCCGCAGATGAACATCTCGACGGCCCGCGGGTCGTCCATCGACTGCCGTACCCGCCCCACCCAGGTCGGGTCGGTGCCCACCACATCGGACGGCGTGGGAAAGTCGCCGGCTGCCGGACTGTCGAAGAGCACCACTCCGGGCGCGGTCGCCAGGATCTCGTGCGCCCGGTCCACCGCCACCTCGCTCTCGAAGCGGGCGTGGACGGACATGGAGTGCGTCGCGATGACGGGTACGTACACGCAGGTCGCCGTGACCTTCAGGTCCGGCAGGCCCAGGACCTTGCGGCACTCCGCGCGGATCGCGAGCTCCTCGGACGACCAGCCGTCCCCCGCATCGGTACCCGCCCACGGCACGACGTTCAGCGCGACAGGAGCGGCGAAGGGACTCCTGGCCCCGTCGTCGCCCAGCGCCCGCCGTACGTCCCCGGGGCGGGTGCCCAGCTCCGTACCGGCCACCAGCGACAGCTGCTCGCGAAGCGCGGTGACGCCGTCACGGCCCGCGCCGCTCACCGCCTGGTAGGACGAGACGATCAGCTCCCGCAGCCCGAATTCGGCATGCAGCGCGCCGACCGCGACGATCAGCGACAGCGTCGTGCAGTTCGGGGACGCGACAATGCCGCGCGGCCTCAGCCGCGCGGCATGCGGGTTGATCTCGGGGACGACCATCGGCACGTCGTCACTCAGACGGAACGCCGCCGAGCCGTCGATGACCACGACACCCTTCGACGCGGCGATCGGCCCCCACTGTGCGGACACCTCGTCCGGCACCAGGAACAGGGCCACGTCCAGGCCGTCGAACACGTCCTCGCCGAGCGCGAGGACCTCGGTCTCCTCACCGCGTACGACCAGCTTGCGGCCGGCGAGACGCGGTGAGGCGATCAGCTTCACCTCGCCCCAGACATCCGCGTGCTGCGAAAGGATCTGGAGCATGACGCCACCGATCGCCCCGGTCGCGCCTACGACCGCGAGCGAAGGGCGGCGCTGCGTCATCGGCCGGTGCCCCCGTACACGACAGCCTCGTCGGAGTCGCTGTCGAGACCGAAGGCGGTGTGCACGGCGCGCACGGCCTCGTTGACATCGTCGACGCGGGTGACCACCGAGATACGGATCTCGGACGTCGAGATCAGCTCGATGTTCACGCCGACGTCGGACAGCGCCTCGAAGAAGCCCGCAGTGACACCCGGGTTGGTCTTCATACCGGCGCCGACCAGGGAGATCTTGGCGATCTGGTCGTCGTAACGCAGCGACTCGAAGCCGATGCCCTCCCGGCAGCGCTCCAGGGCGTCGATGGCCTTGCGGCCCTCCGCCTTGGGCAGGGTGAACGTGATGTCGGTCAGACCGGTCGACGCGGCGGAGACGTTCTGCACCACCATGTCCATGTTGATCTCGGCGTCCGCGATGGCGCGGAAGATCGCCGCGGCCTCGCCGGGCTTGTCCGGCACGCCGACGACCGTGACCTTGGCCTCGGAGACGTCGTGGGCGACTCCGGAGATGATGGCGTGCTCCACCTGCTGGTCCCCTTGCGGCTCGTTGCTGACCCAGGTTCCGCGCAGTCCGGAGAAGGACGAGCGTACGTGGATCGGGATGTTGTAACGGCGTGCGTACTCGACGCAGCGGTGCAGGAGCACCTTGGAGCCGGACGCGGCCAGCTCCAGCATGTCCTCGAAGGAGATCCAGTCGATCTTCTGGGCCTTCTTCACGACCCGGGGGTCGGCGGTGAAGACACCGTCCACATCGGTGTAGATCTCACAGACCTCGGCGTCCAGCGCGGCGGCCAGCGCGACAGCGGTGGTGTCGGACCCGCCGCGGCCGAGGGTGGTGATGTTCTTGCCCTCCTGGCTCACGCCCTGGAACCCCGCGACGATGGCGATGTTGCCCTCGTCGATCGAGGTCCGGATGCGGCCCGGCGTGACATCGATGATGCGCGCTTTGTTGTGGACCGAGTCGGTGATGACACCGGCCTGGCTGCCCGTGAACGACTGGGCCTCGTGGCCCAGGTTTTTGATCGCCATCGCCAGCAGGGCCATGGAGATCCGCTCTCCGGCGGTCAGCAGCATGTCGAATTCACGCCCGGCAGGCATCGGGGATACCTGCTCGGCGAGATCGATCAACTCGTCCGTCGTGTCGCCCATCGCGGACACCACGACAACCACCTGGTTGCCGTTCTTCTTGGCATCAACGACTCGCTTGGCGACGCGCTTGATGCCCTCGGCATCGGCTACGGAGGAGCCTCCGTACTTCTGCACGACAAGGCCCACGTGCGCTCCTCGCTCAATAATGGTGCGGTCGGCTCAGTTTAACGAGCAGTCCGGAATGGACCCGCTCCTACCAGATGGTGAGATGTCCCGCCCACCAAGTGGTCCGGCGTGTCGCTCCGAACTGCTCGTATCCGTCTGCTGCCCACTGCCGTGCCCCGCACGCCTGTTTGTGTCCCAGGCCACAGGAGTGGCCCGGCGTCACTTGACCGGCCGCAGCCCCAGTGGTCCCGCGATCTCCTCCACCATCACACGGCCCGCCTCCTCGGCCAGGTCGTCCTCTCCCGGGTCCTGGTCCGTGTCCAGGCCGTCGAGCTCCTGGAGGGGCTGGTTCAGCCGGATGTGGGCGATCAGGGACTGGAGGGCACGCAGGGTCGCCGATGCGGTGGAGCCCCAGTTGGAGAAGTACGAGAACTGCCACCACCACATGGCCTCCGCCGTGCGGTCCGCCTCGTAGTGGGCCAGGCCGTGGCCGAGGTCCGTGACCAGGTCGGCCAGGTCGTCGGAGATGCGGTGCGGGACGGGGGGCTTGCGGGGCTCGTACGGGTCGAAGACCTCGGAGTAGACGTCGATCGGCTCCAGGAGGGCCGCGAAGCGCTCACGCAGGCCGTCGGCGTCCGGTTCGGGGCCCAGGTCCGGCTCGTAGCGCTCGTCCGGAAGGATGTCCTCGTACGCACCGAGTCTGCCGCCCGCCAGCAGGAGCTGGGAGACCTGGAGGAGCAGGACGGGGACGGCCTCCTCGGGCTCCTCGGCCTTGGACACCTCGGTGACCGCGACGATGAACGTCTTGATCTGGTCCGCGATCTGGACGGCGAAGTCGTCCGGGTCCTGGGTGACGGAGTTCAGCGTGGCGTCAGACATCGAGGAGACCTCCCGTGGGCACGATCGCGACCAGTGGGTAGAACATAGCGCCGCCGAACATAAAACCGCCGTCAGACATCGAGCAGCCTTCTCCCCTCGAACGCGCGGCCGAGGGTGACCTCGTCCGCGTACTCCAGGTCGCCGCCCACCGGCAGCCCGCTGGCCAGCCGCGTCACCCGCAGGCCCATCGGCTTGACCATCCGCGCCAGGTACGTCGCGGTGGCCTCGCCCTCCAGGTTGGGGTCCGTCGCCAGGATCAGCTCCGTGATGGAGCCGTCCGCGAGCCGGGCCAGCAGCTCCCGGATGCTCAGATCGTCGGGGCCGACGCCCTCGATCGGGCTGATCGCGCCGCCGAGCACGTGGTAGCGGCCCCGGAATTCACGGGTCCGCTCGATCGCGACGACATCCTTGGGCTCCTCGACCACACAGATCACCGTAAGGTCGCGGCGCGCGTCCCGGCAGATCCCGCACTGCTCCTGCTGTGCGACGTTGCCGCAGATCTCGCAGAAGCGGACCTTGTCCTTGACCTCGAGGAGGGCGTGGGCGAGACGGCGTACGTCGGTGGGCTCGGCCTGCAGGATGTGGAAGGCGATCCGCTGCGCGCTCTTGGGACCGACGCCGGGCAGCCTGCCCAGTTCGTCGATGAGCTCCTGAACCACGCCTTCGTACAACGGAAACGCCTTTCCCTATTCGTGCTCGTACCGTAGCCCGTACGCCCGGGTAGCCACAGGTCCCTGCGAGAAGGTCAGAAGGGGAGACCGGGCATGCCGCCCAGGCCCTGCGCCAGCGGGCCCAGCTTCTGCTGCTGGAGCTGCTGGGCGTTCTCGTTCGCCGCCTGCACCGCGGCCACCACGAGATCGGCGAGCGTCTCCGTGTCCTCCGGGTCCACCGCCTTGGGGTCGATCACCAGGGCTCGGAGCTCGCCGGAGCCGGTCACGGTGGCCTTCACCAGGCCGCCGCCCGCCTGCCCCTCGACCTCGGTCCTGGCCAGCTCCTCCTGGGCCTCGGCAAGATCCTGCTGCATCTTCTGGGCCTGCTGGAGCAGCTGCTGCATATTGGGCTGGCCACCACCGGGAATCACTGTCACTCCTGGCATTTCGACGACGAATTGTTTCGGTACGCCGAGCCTACGTGCTCACCGGACGCCGCGCCCCACCCGCCGGGGACCAACTCTTTCGAGTGAGTTCCGGAAAGTGCCTGTTGCGCTCCTATACCTGACCAGAGGCCGTGTGCACGCGGGAATCCCGCGATTTCGACCCCATGGCCCACCATTCGGCGGTAGGAAGGGCATGCGTAACCGTACGCACACGCACCTACAGGTAACGCAGAGTTACGCGGGCGCGGCCCCGTCATATGCCGGAGTCCGCCCCGCCCGTGTCCACAACCGTGCCGATCCGCGTAGTCATGCGCCGATACGCGCCGAACGCAGAGTGCAGAGGAGTGCCCGGGTGAGCCAGCCGGAGATGCAGCCCGAGGGGCCCCACCGCAAGGAGTCCGGCGGGAAATCCGGCGCAGACACCGGAACCGAGTCCTCCGGTTCGCGCTACGGTGCGGGTCCCCGGGACCTGACCGGCCGCGCCTTCCCCCTCGGCGACTGGGGCGAACCCGCGGAACGGCTCGACGAGCTCTACCGCTGGGTCGAGGCAGGCGCCCTGCACACCGCCGACTGGTACCTGCGCGACCGGATCCGCAAGCGGCGGGCGGCCAGGCTGCTGCGGTTCGGCACGGCGGCCGGGGTGATCGCGGGCGCGGCCCTCCCTCTGCTCGATCTGACCGGGGAGCTCCACGGGTCGGCCGGCTGGGGCTATCTGTCGCTGCTGCTGGGCGCCGCGTGCATGGCGTGCGACCGGTACTTCGGACTGACCTCGGGCTGGATAAGGAACTTCGCGACGGCGCAGGCCGTGCAGCGGCGTCTTCAGGTGCTGCAGTTCGACTGGGCCTCGGAGTGCGTACGGGAGATGCTCGGGCCGACGGAGGGCACGGCCAGCGAGGCCGCGGAGCGGTGCCTGGGGGTGCTGCGGCGGTTCTCCGAGGACATCACCGAGCTCGTGCGCCTGGAGACCGCGGACTGGATGGTTGAGTTCCGGGCGGGGCCCGCACCCATGGGAATGCAGTCGCTGGTCCCGGGCGGAGCGGGCTCGCGGCCGGAGCAGGGAACATCGCCGGGGCGCCTCACCATGCCCTCGGTGACCCGGCCGAACATGCCGCGGCAGCGACCGCCCGAGCCGCCCCGCTGAACCCCGTCTGCCCGCTGAACCCCGCCGCCTTCCGGACGGCGCCTCGCCGCTCCGGACGTCCGGAGGAACCCCGCCGGGCCTCCGGAGCCGCTCCGCCGGATCTCCGGAGCGGCTCACGGCCGGCCGGTCAGCTGAAGATGATCATTGAGCCCTGCGCGAGGCTGCGTGTCGCCGCCGCGTGCAGGCCCAGCCAGACGTGACGCTCGCGTGCGAACGGGCTCTCGTCGTACGGAATCGGGCCGGCCGGCTCCTCCAGCGAGGTCGGGCCGGAAGGCGGAAGCGGTGCGGCCGGCGGATTGGCCGGGTCGATACCGATGGACGGGGCGACGGACTCCAGTTCGCGCAGCAGCCCGTGCGAGGAGCCCAGCGGGCCACCGCCCTCCAGAAGCTGGTCGTCGGAGAGCGGAGCGGAGAAGTCCACCGGGACGTACGCCCCGGCATGGTCGTAGTGCCAGACCAGATGCGACTGCTGTGCGCTCTGCTCGAACATCTCCAGCAGCTGCTCGTAGTCCCCGCCCAGTTCATCGATGGGGGTGACGGCGAGCCCGCTCAGCTGGAGCAGATAGGCGCGCCGCAGGAAGTGCAGCGCGTCGTAGTCGAAGCCCGCGACCGGGGCGACGTCCCCCGTGAGACCGGGCATGTAGGCGTAGACGGGAACGGGGGGCAGCCCCGCCTCGCTCAGCGCCTTGTCGTAGATGGCGATCTCTTCGGCGAACGGATTGTCGGGGCTGTGGCACAGCACATCGACGAGGGGAACCAGCCACAGGTCACAGGCCACGAATTCTCGCTCTCCAACGGGTTCTTGCGATGGTCGGAACAGCGTAATGCGGCCGGAACCCTACGCACAGTGCCCGGGTCAGCCCCTGCCCCGGGCCGGGTGCGGCGGGTCGTCCGCGGCCAGCCGGTCCGCCCACTTCATCCCGTGCGCGTAGTAGGCGTCGAGCACCGCGCGTACCGCATCGCCGTCAGCGGCGATGATCGCTTCCACCAGCTCCTGGTGGCCGTTCCACAACCAGTCCCGCACATCGGCGTCCCCCCGCAGGTAGGGGACGGCGAAGACCCACGCCTGCACCCGCAGCCGGTGCAGGAAGTCGGTGATGTAGGTGTTTCCGACAACCGCGCCCAGCTCCCGCCAGAACCGCAGGTCGTATCCGATGAGGATGTCGAGGTCGCCGCAGCGTGCCGCCCGCGCGGCCTCCTCGGCCCTGCGGCGTACGGAGACCAGGGCGTCATGGTGGGCGCCCAGGACCCCCGGCGCCGAGCCCGTACCGTCGAAGATCCTCCGGAACACCCCGTCTATGACGAGGGCGCGCGCCTCCACCATCGAGCGGTAGTCGGCGACGGTGAACCGGCGCACCCGGAAGCCCCGGTGCTGATCGGATTCGAGCAGCCCTTGCGCGGAGAGGTCGAAGAGCGCCTCGCGGACGGGCGTCGCGGACACTCCGTACTGCTCGGCGATCTGCTTGACGGTGAACTCCAGCCCCGGCTGGAGACGCCCCGCAAGCACCTCGTCACGCAGCGCGTCGGTGATCTGCTGTCGCAGCGTGCTGCGGGTGACACCTCCGCTCGCACTCATGACGCCCCCTCCCGGTTCTCGGCTCCGGTCACCTTAAGCCAGGGCCCGCGCCCGGATCCGGGCCCGGGGGCGGCGTCCCGTTCGGTGTCTCCTACATGGGTGCCCGGTGCGCACTCGGCTGCACGGTGTGCTCGTCGGCGACCGCGAGGGCCGCGTCCAGGGCGGCGAGGCCTTCCTTCGCCTCGGCCTCGGTGACATTGCAGGCGGGGACCGCGTGGGTGCGGTTCATGTTGATGAAGGGCCACAGGCCGTTCTTCTTGCAGGCCGCACCGAAGGCAGCCATGGGCGCGTTGGCCTCGCCGGTCGCGTTGTACGGAACCAGCGGTTCGCGGGTCTCCTTGTTGCGGACCAGCTCCAGCGACCAGAAGGCGCCGAGGCCGCGGACCTCGCCGACCGACGGGTGGCGTTCGGCGAGCTCGCGCAGACCGGGGCCCAGGATGTGCTCACCGAGGTGGGCGGCGCTCTCGACGACCTTCTCCTCCTCCATGACGTTGATCGTCGCGACGGCCGCTGCGCAGGCCAGCGGGTGACCGGAGTAGGTGAGTCCGCCGGGATAGGGCCGCGTCTCGAAGGTGGCGGCGATCTCGGCGCTGATCGCGACGCCACCGAGCGGCACATAACCGGAGTTGACGCCCTTCGCGAACGTCATCAGGTCCGGCACGACGTCGTAGTGGTCGGCGGCGAACCACTTCCCGGTGCGCCCGAAGCCGGCCATCACCTCGTCGAGGACGAAGACGATCCCGTACCGGTCGCAGATCTCACGGACGCCCGCGAGATAGCCGGGCGGCGGCGTCATGATGCCCGCCGTGCCGGGGATGGTCTCCAGGATGACCGCGGCGACGGTGGACGGGCCCTCGAACGCGAGGGTGTCCTCGAGGTGTTGCAGTGCGCGGGCGCACTCCTCGGCCTCCGTCTGCGCGTAGAAGGGCGAGCGGTAGAGGAACGGCGCCCAGAACCGGACGACACCCGCCGAGCCGTTGTCGGACGCCCAACGGCGCGGGTCGCCGGTGAGGTTGATCGCGGTGGAGGTGGCGCCGTGGTACGAGCGGTAGGCGGAGAGCACCTTCGTGCGGCCGGTGTGCAGCCGGGCCATGCGGACGGCGTTCTCGACGGCCTCGGCACCGCCGTTGGTGAAGAAGATCTTGTCCAGGTCGCCGGGGGTGCGCGCGGCGATGAGGCGTGCGGCCTCGGAGCGCGCCTCGATGGCGAACGCGGGGGCGAAGGTGGTGAGTCTGCCTGCCTGTTCCTGGATCGCGGCGACGACGGCGGGGTGCTGGTAGCCGATGTTGGTGAAGACGAGGCCGCTGGTGAAGTCCAGGTAGCGGTTGCCGTCGTAGTCCCAGAAGTACGCCCCCTCGGCGCCGGCGACGGCGAGCGGGTCGATCAGGCCCTGGGCGGACCAGGAGTGGAACACATGCGCGCGGTCGGCGGCCTTCACGGCCGCACCGGCGGCGGAGTCGACGTAGGGGGCGCGAGGGGCGTGAGGGGTCATGGCGGTGAGCGTAGGAGACGCGGTGACCGTGCTCCATGGCCACTGTGTATGGCGTGGGGCGCCCGGCTCGGCAGGATGTCGGGTCCTGGTCGGGCCCGCGCCCCGGCCTCGAACAATTGACAACATGCTGTCGTCATGACAGCCTTCTGTCATAAGGGTTCCACGAGGGTTCCTCATTCCCTTTCGGAGGTCATCATGACCAGCACGAGCGTTCACCTGGCCGTCTACGACACCTTCGCCGACTGGGAGCCGGGCTTCGCCACGGCCCACCTCGCCCAGAACGGCCACACCGTGCACACCGTCGGAGCCACCACCGACCCCGTCACCACCATGGGCGGCATGCGCATCCGGCCCGACCTCGCACTCGATGACCTGCGCCCCGAGGACAGCGCACTGCTCATCCTCACCGGCGCCGGCCTCTGGGACACCGGCGACACACTTGCCCCCTTCGCGCGCAGGGCCCGCACCTTCCTGGACGCGGGGGTGCCCGTTGCGGCGATCTGCGGGGCGACGGCAGGGCTGGCCCGCGAGGGGCTGCTCGACGACCGCGCCCACACGAGTGCCGTCTCCTTCTATCTCGCGGCGACGGGGTACGCGGGCGGCTCGCACTACATCGACGCCGACGCGGTGACGGATACCGGCGGTGCCTCGCACGGCGCGCTCGTCACGGCCGGGCCGACCGAGCCCGTGGCCTTCGCCCGCGAGATCTTCGGACTGCTCGGGGTGTACGAGCCGAAGAAACTGGACGCGTGGTACCGGCTGTTCCACGACTCCGACGCGAGCGCGTACGAGGTGCTCCAGGGATGAGCAGCGAGAATCAGGACCGGTTCAGCCGGACGGCCATCGGGGTGTTCAGGCTCAACGGGCAGTTCCTGTCCGTGGCGGAGGAGCTGGCGAGGCCCTCCGGACTCACCGCGGCGTGGTGGCAGGTCCTCGGCGCCGTCCTGGACGAGCCGCTCCCGGTGTCGGGGATCGCCCGGTCGATGGGGATCACCCGGCAGAGCGTGCAGCGGATCGCGGATCTGCTGGTGGCCAGGGGCCTCGCGGAGTACGTGCCGAATCCGGCCCACCGGCGGGCCAAGCTCGTCAGGCCCACCGACGAGGGGCGCGCGGCAGTGAGCCGGATCGGCCCCGCTCACGCGGAGTTCGCCGGGCGGCTGGCCGAGGAGCTGGGCGAGGAGGAGTTCGCGCAGACCGTACGGGTGCTGGAGCGGCTGTCTGAAGCGGTGACGGCGGTGGCCTCCGGGGCGGCCTCGCCCCCGCCTGAGGGCTGAGAGCGGAACGGGTCCTGGGCAGGGGGGTGGTGGGCGCCGCTATCCTCAAGCACGGTCTGCCATGACCGCACGGGGGAGGAAGCGCACCATGGAGAAGCTGGGCTCCGGCGATCCACTACGCATCGGCGCCTACCGGCTGCTGGGACGCCTCGGCGCCGGGGGCATGGGACAGGTGTTCCTGGCCCGCTCCGAGCGGGGCCGTACCGTCGCCATCAAGCTGGTCCGGCCCGATCTGGCCGAACAGCAGCAGTTCCGCGACCGCTTCCGGCAGGAGGTGCAGGCCGCCCGCCGGGTCGGCGGCGCCTGGACCGCGCCGGTGCTCGACGCCGACATCGACGCTGCGGTGCCCTGGGTCGCCACCGGTTACGTCGCCGGCCCGTCGCTCCAGCGCATCGTCTCCGGCCGGCCGGGCACCCCGGTGACCGCCTCGGGGGCGTACGGTCCGCTGCCCGCACGATCCGTCCGCATCCTGGGCGCCGGGCTCGCGAGCGCCCTGCAGGACATCCACCGCGCCGGACTGATCCACCGCGACCTGAAGCCCTCCAACGTCCTGATGACGATCGACGGTCCGCGCGTCATCGACTTCGGCATAGCCCGGGCGCTGGATACCGTCACCGACGGCGGCCTGACCCGCACGGGTGCGCTGATCGGCTCCCCCGGTTTCATGGCGCCCGAGCAGGTGCGGGGCGAACGCGTGAGTTCGGCGTGCGATGTGTTCTGTCTCGGTTCCGTGCTCGCGTACGCGTCCACCGGCCGGCTCCCGTTCGGCGCGGCGGACAGCGGGGTCCACGCCCTGATGTTCCGGATCGCGCAGGAGGACCCGGATCTCACCGGTGTCCCCGTGGACCTGGTCGAGCTCATCCAGGACTGCCTGGCCAAGGACCCGGCCGCGCGGCCCTCCACCGACAGTGTCCTGGAGCGGCTGGGCGGGCCCGAGACCGGGGAACCGTGGCTGCCCGGTGCGCTGATCGCCCAACTCGGCCGGCACGCTGTGGAGCTGCTCGATTCCGAGGACCCGGAAGAGGGCCCTGCACCTTCCCCGGCCAGCCCGGTGTCACCGGCACCCCCGGCCACCCCACCCGCACCCCAGCGCCCGACCGGCCAGGCACAGGCTCCCCAATTGCCGCCCGGCCAGGCACAGGCGCCCCCGCTCCCACCCAGCCAGGCACAGGCACCCCCGCTCCCACCCGGCCCCGTACACACGCTGCCCACGATGGTCGGCCCGCCCGCACCGCCGCAGACACCCCGGCCTCCTTCCTACGGCTACCCGCAACAGGCCGCACCGGGGTACGGCACCGGCTACGGCCCCACGCCCGGGTACGGCCCGACTCCCCCCTACGGCCCGCCCCACTTCCTCGCACCCCTTCCCGCTCCCGAACCGGAGCGCCGCCGCTCCGCGGGCTCGACCGTGCTGCTGGTCGCGGTCGCCCTGCTCGTCGCGGTAGGAGTGGGCTGGTCGGTGTACGCGTTCATGAAGGACGGCGACGGACACACCACGACGTCTCCGACGCCCACCCCCACGGCCGGCCCGTCCCGGTCCCTCTCCCCCTCCGCCGCGGACCCCAGCCCCTCGACGGACGAGAAGAGCGGCGAGGGCACCATTCCCACCGGCTATCTGGGCACCTGGTCCGGCACCATCGACAGCGGTTCGGGACAGTCCACCCGTCAACTCGTCATCGAGCAGGGCGAAGTCGGCGACACCGTGCTGTCCCTCACCGCCGACGGCCCGCTCGACACCGGAGGCTCGTACCACTGTGTCTTCCAGGCACCCCTTCAGAGCGAGCCCTCCTCCGGCTCCCCGGTCAGCATCGGTCCGTCCACGGTCACCGTCGGCGAACCGATGACGTCGTGCACCCCGGGCAGGTCCACCGTCCTGACGCTGCTGCCCGACGGCACCCTGCGCCGCGAGATCGCAGACACGGGCGAGAGCCTCACGTACACGAAGTCGGGCTGATCAGGGGCCGGGCCCGGCACCCGCCCGGTCCGGCTCTCCCGCCGTCAGGTCGACCGCCCTGAACGCCAGCCACAGGTCGTGGCGCGCGCTCGGGGTCTGGAGCAGCGAGCGGCCGATCACGGCTTCCAGCCGGGTCAGGCGCTTGCGCGCCCCGGGTACGGAGATGCCCAGCTCCGCTGCGGTCGGGCCCAGTTGGGCCTCGCACCGCAGCCACGTACGCAGGGTCTCCCCGGCCGTGGGGCCGGCCGGCGCGAGGAGGCTCAGCTGATGGGACGCCCAGTCCTGGACGGCGGGACTGCGCAGGATCTCGTCGAGGTTCCCGGCAGTCCCGGAAGCCCGCCCGCCCGGGCGGCCTGGCCGGATGAGGGCGGGGGTGGCCCTGATGCAGAGGGCGAGGTCCAGGGCCGCCTGGTCCGCGACCCGGTTCAGATCCAGGCCGAGCAGTTCGCCGATCAGCTTGAGCCGGGCGGTGAGGGTGTTGCGGTGGATCTTCAGGTGCTGGGTGGCGTGCGAGGAGAACGCCAGCCAGGACGCGACGGTCGCCGCCAGTTCCTGGCTGCCCGGGTCCTGCGAGCGGCGTGGCAGATAGGCGAGCAGCGGCGCGAGCAGCGCGTCGGCCCACTGCGTGCCCGCGCTGCCGACGACCAGGGCGGGTTCCGGCGAGGAGCCGAACCGGGCGTGCCGGCCGGGCAGTCCTCGGGCCACGGCAAGGGCGTGGAAGGCCTGCCGGTACCCCGTCGCCGTGTCGGAGAGCTGCACTTCCTCGCTGACGCCCACGACGCAGTCGTCCACCAGCTCGGCGACGGTCCGGTCGAGTGCGGCACCGCCCTTCGCCGCCTCCGGTTCCGCTTCCGATTCCGGGTCCGCCGGCATGACGAGGATCAGATGACGTGCGTACACCGGGCACCGGACGATCCAGGTCCTGCCGCCCGAGGCGTCCGCGCATATGCGCGCCACCTCGTTCCGCTGTCCGCCCGAACACTCGACGACACAGACCCGCACGGGGTCGGGGAGTTTCGGCCGCAGTGCCCCTGCCACCTGGTGTGCGATGGAGAGCTGACCGGTCATGAGCAGATGCAGCACCGCCTCGCGGCCCCGGGACTCCGCGAGGTCGACCCGGCGCCGTCTGCGTTCGAGGGTCTCCGCCGCCCAGGCCAGCGTCAGGGGCATCATCGCGTCGGCGAGCAGCGTGGACAGCCCGCCGGGCAGCGGCCGGGGGGCGACGACGGCGAGAACCGGGGCGCGGTCCTCCGGCGGCCCGTCGAGGGGGAGCACCAGCGCGGTGCACCGGTCCGCGTCGAGCGAATAGGCGCGGGCGCCCCGGGACTTGAGCTCTTTCGCGGCCTCGGCCGCGAGGGCGGCAGCCTCCTGGCCGGGCCGCTCGGAGGTCCGGGCCACGGCCTGGAGCACCGTGCCGTCACCGTCGAGCAGTCCGGCCCAGCCCCCGGCGCGCTGCGCCAGCCAGCGCAGCAGTTCCGACGATCCGCCTGTCCGGGCCGCCCGGTACATCCGCAGTACGTCGTCGGCCCGTTCCCACCCGCGCACGCATCCCCCGCTCGTACCCGAAAACCGGAGTGCAGAGTACCGGTTCGGCTGTGCGGTCTGATACCCCCGCGAGGCCCTCACAGTGCGGATTGAAGCTCCCGTTCCACTGCCCTGCCCGCCTAGAGTCCGAGAGGTGTTCCGGGACGTCCGGGGGACGTCGGGGGACGTCAAGGGCGTCCTGGATCCGGGGGATTGTCGAAGGGCGTCGGGGGACGCCCGGAGGCGTGGCGGCAGCGGCCCACGGGGGTGGTCGCTGTCGTCGTCCACCGGTGATTGTCAGTGGCGGCGCATAGCGTGTTTCCCGACCGTGTCGTACACCGGACGAGAGGCCCCCTGCCATGGAGTTCAGCATCGAGCGTGGGGCACTGGCCGATGCCGTGACCTGGGCTGCCCGTGTACTGCCGACGCGGTCACCCGTTCCCGTCCTCGGTGGCCTGCTTCTCGAAGTGACCGACGGCCGGCTGAGCGTCTGCGGGCTGGACTTCGAGGCCTCCGCGCGCATCGAGGTGGGGGCACGGACCGTACGGACCGGGAAGGCGCTGGTCATGGGCCGACGGCTGCTCGACATCTGCAAGGTGCTCCCCGACGGACCCGTGGAGTGCGCGGTGGAGGGCTCGCGGTTCACGGTGACCGGGGACGGCGCCCGGTTCGGGCTCTCGTTGCTGCCGCTCGACGACTACCCCGCGCTGCCGCCGCTGCCCGAGGTCCGCGGCGCGGTGGACGCCGCCGCGTTCGCCGCGGCCGTCGCCCAGGTGAGCGTCGCCGCGGGGCGGGACGACACCCTGCCGACACTCACCGGGGTCCGGCTCGGGCTCGACGGCTCCACGATGACCCTGGCGGCCACCGACCGGTACCGCTTCGCGGTGCGCACGCTGCCCTGGAAGGCGACGGCGCCGGACGTCACCGCCGATGTCGTGGTGTCGGCCCGCAGACTGACCGAGATCGCCCGGTCGATGGGCCGGTCGGGTCTGGTCAGCGTCGCTGTGGACGCGGGTTCGGTCGGCTTCGAGCACGCCGGGATGCGTACGACGGTGCGCCTCCTGGACGGCCGGCTGCCGCGCCACGACAAGCTGTTCGCGCTGTCGGAGCCTGCGCTCGCGGTGACGGACCGCGCCCGGCTGGTGGAGGCGGTGAAGCGCGTCTCCGTGGTGGCGGACGGCGGCAGCCCGCTGCAGATGACCTTCTCGGCACCGGACGGTTCGGTGCTGCTGCAGGCGGGCTACGAGGACGATGTTGCCTCGCAGCGGCTGCCGGCCACGCTGGAGGGCGCCGAGGAGATGACCGTGGCCTTCAACCCCGCCTACCTCGTGGATGCCCTGTCCTCCCTGGAGGAGCCGACGGTCCGGATGAGTCTGATGGGGCCCGGCCAGCGCGCCTTGATCACCGGAGGCGACGAGGACGCACATCAGCACCAGCACCTGCTGATGTCCGTGAAGCCGGCGCTGCTCTGACTCCGCCCGCTCCTCATCCGGGCAGTGTCCCGGCCTCGCCCACGGCGGCGAGCAGCCAGATGGGAAATTCGGGGTCGGCCTGACCCACGGTCAGACCCAGCCACCGCTCGCTCCGCCCGCCCTGGCGCTCGCCGTTGCGCTCGCTCTTCCGCCCGCCCGGCGGAAGGCGCCAGACCTGCATGCTGCCGGCCAGATTGCAGAGCTGCCCCATCGGCTCCGGGGCCGGACCGCCCATGTCCAGATACGGCCACAGGTCAACGGTCTCCGGCTCGCCCCACCGATCCGTCAACACGGTGGCGACGGAGCTGAATTCGGCCTCGATCTCCTGCTCGGCCGGCTCGACCAGCTCGGGGGACCGGTCGTCCCAGAAGTCCTGGCTCGCCCGCAGGATCAGAAGGTGGTGTCCGGGGCTCGCTGCTGCGTACGCCGCTGTCCTCGCTCTCCTCCCCCGCCGGGAAGGGCAGAGCGAGGACGCTGTCGATCAGGGCGAGCCGGGCCCACCCGGTGCTCGCGGGCGGTGTGCTGCTGTCCGGTGTCATGGTGCGTGATCCTGCCAACCGCCGGCCCCGGAAACCGAATCGGGGGGCGCACCCGGCCGTGGCCGGGCACGCCCCCCGTTCAGGTGGGGGCAACGAACGTCAGCAGCTCAGGTTCCCACCGGGGGTCGTGCCGAGGATCTGGACGAACGCCTGGTACTTGTCGATACGGCTCTGGACCTGGGCGGGGTTGCCGCCGTTGCACTCGATGCTGCCGTTGATCGAGCGGATCGTCTCGCCGAATCCGCGGCCGTTGACGATGGCGTTGTGGGGCGTCATCGTGCCGGGGCCGCTCTGGGTGTTCCAGTACCAGAGACCGGTCTTCCAGGCCACGGAGGCGTTCTGCTCCACCTGCCACGGGTTGCCGAGCAGGTCGATGCCGAGCGCGTCACCCGCGGCCTTGTAGTTGAAGTTCCAGCTGAGCTGGATCGGGCCGCGGCCGTAGTAGGCGGCCTGGCCTGCCGGGCAGCCGTAGGACTGGCTGCTGTCGCAGTAGTGGGGGTAGTTGGCCGTGTTCTGCTCCACGATGTGGACCAGACCGCCGGTCTCGTGGCTGACGTTGGCGAGGAACGCCGCCGCCTCCTGCTTCTTGACCGTGTCGCTGCCCGTGTTGGCGAAGCCCGGGTAGGCGCTCAGCGCCGCCGTCAGGCCGCTGTACGTGTAGAACGAGTTCCGGCCCGGGAACATCTGGTTGAACTGGGCCTCACTGACGACGAATCCGGAGGGGTTCGGCTGACCCGGGTCCGTACCGCCGCCGCAGCTGCCCTGGTCGGCCCAGACGTCGACCGTGCCGGGGATCTCGTTCTGGGTCCACCACTTCGCGGACCAGTTGTGCCCGTTGTACGAGGCCGATCCGCCGCCCCAGTACACGGACGAGGAGTTCCAGGCCGGGGCGCAGGCCGCTGCCGAGGCAGTGGAGGCGGGGAGGAAGACGAGGGCCGCGACGACCGCACTCAGTGCGGTCAGCAGGCTCATGACACGTTTGATCACGTGATCACTCCTTCGGCGCGGCGCCGGCGATGAGCGTGCGCCGCCATGGGGGGTGACCGACACTCAACCGCCGATGGTCTGGACCTGTCAAGGTCTAGACCAGGATTGCCCGCGCTCGAGACGGCCCGGCCAACTGCCCCGGACTTCCAGCCGGTTGAACGCGAGACGAACTTCTCCGGAAGGAATCCGGCCACCCGCCCGCCACCCTGCCCCCGGTCGTACGGTGGCGCGAACCGGCACACCGCACCCACGAGGGAGGGGCGAGGAGACCGTGGAGTGGTTCAGTCCCGAGAACGTCGTGGCCGTGCTCACCGCCGTACTGGGGGTCCTCGCGTCCGTGGGCGTGCTCTGGTACGAACGCCGTGTCCCGCGCCGCAAGCGCATCGGCTACCGCGTCCAGATGGATACCCCGATCGGCAGCGGCGTCAGCCCGGGCCGCGCCAATGTGCGCCTCGGCCTCTTCAGCGAGACCGCGGAGATGTCCGATGCCACACTCGTCCTGCTGCGCATAGAGAACGACGGATCGCAGTCCATCGCCCAGGACGACTACACCGGGCGTGGTGAGCAACTCCACGGGCTGACAGCCGAGTTCACCGGTCGTACCGTCCGCGGCATCGCCGTCACCCACTCGGCGGGCGCCGACCATCTGATGGAGCACTTCACCCCGGCGGCCGGCATGCGGCACAGCGGCTCCCTCATCCGGCTGCCGCGCGTCCCCCTCAACCGCAACGAACACTTCAAGCTCCTGGTCCTGCTCACCGGCTCGCACGTGGGCAGCCCGATCAAGATCACCGGGGGCATCAGGGACGGCAAGGTCGCGACGAACAAGGCGGCCCGCCCCGACGAGAAGCCCCCGCTGTTCGGCCCTGCCGCCCGGCTCATCACCGTGGCGCTGACCGTCTGCGTCGTCACGCTCGCCGCGATCATCCTCGTACGGGACGACACCCCGCCGCCGATCGAGTGCGCCCCGGGCACGCTGACCGTCACCGGTTCCACGGCGTTCGGGCCGGTCCTGGAGGAGGTGGCCCAGAAGTTCGAGGACAAGTGCGAGGGCGCCACGATCGACGTGGACCCGCACGGCAGCAACGCCGGCATACGGCAGCTCGACAGCGACGGCGCCGAGGCGGGCAACTCCGGCTCGCCCGCCCTCATCGCCTTCTCCGACGGCCCGAAGCCCGACGGCTACACGGAACTGCGCGAGACCCGCGTCGCCGTCTCGCTCTTCCACCTGGTCGTCAACGACCGTGTACCGGTGCGCAACCTCAGCCTCGACGCCATCCGGAAGATATACCGCGGCGAGATCCTCAACTGGAAGGAACTCGGCGGACCCGATCTGAGGATCCTTCTGGTCAGCAGGGACGCCAACTCCGGCACCCGGGAGGTGTTCCAGCGCCGGGTCCTGGGCAGGAACGAGCCGGCCCAGTCCTCCCGCGACTGCGTCACCAAGGACGACGCCCAGGCCCGCGTGATCCGCTGCGAGCTCGACAGCACCGAACAGGTTCTGCCCAGGGTCGCCGAGCTCGACGGCGCGATCGGCTACAGCGAACTGCGCAACGGCAAGGACCTGAACGGGCTGCACCAGATCGCCATCGACGGCACGGCACCGTCCGTCGACACGATCGACTCGACCGCGTACCCGTTCCGCGAGATCGAGTACGCCTACACCTACGGCCGCCCACCCGCCGACTCCCTCGCCTCCGGCTTCCTCGGCTACCTCAGCCGGGGCAGCGGCCAGGACGTCGTCCGTACGCATGGACACCTGCCGTGCGCGACGCCCAAGGGCCTGCGGATCTGCGGCACGGACTGAATCCGTCGCCACGGCCGTCCCGGAACAGCACCGAGCTCTGTTCGCTCACGTACGGCAGATTCCCCGGCCGCGGGGCGGACGCCGAAACGCGAAAGGGCGGCCGGTCCCGATGAACAGGACCGGCCGCCACTTCGTCGACTCCTACAGGAAGGAGTTGATCTCGATCGTCTCGGTGCGGCCGGGGCCGACACCGATCGCGGAGATCGGAGCGCCGGACATCTCCTCCAGCGCCTTCACGTAGTCCCGCGCGTTCTTCGGCAGGTCGTCGAAGGTCTTGGCCTTCGTGATGTCCTCCGACCAGCCCGGCAGCATCTCGTAGATCGGCTTCGCGTGGTGGAAGTCGCTCTGGTTGTACGGGAGCTCCTCGACGCGCTTGCCGTCGATCTCGTACGCCACGCACACCGGGATCTGCTCCCAGCCGGTCAGCACGTCCAGCTTGGTGAGGAAGAAGTCCGTGAGGCCGTTGACCCGGGTCGCGTACCGCGCGATCGGAGCGTCGAACCAGCCGCAGCGGCGGTCACGGCCGGTGGTGACCCCGCGCTCGCCGCCGATCCGGCGCAGTGCCTCGCCGTCCTCGTCGAGAAGTTCGGTCGGGAAGGGTCCGGCACCGACGCGCGTGGTGTAGGCCTTGAGGATGCCGATGACCCGGCTGATCTTCGTCGGGCCCACGCCGGAACCGGTGCAGGCGCCGCCCGCGGTCGGGTTCGACGATGTGACGAAGGGGTACGTGCCGTGGTCGACGTCCAGCAGGGTGCCCTGGCCGCCCTCGAAGAGGACGACCTTGCCCTCGTCGATGGCGTTGTTCAGGATCAGCGTCGTGTCGGCGACGTACGGCTTGATCTGTTCCGCGTACTGGAGCAGCTCCTCCACGATCTTGCCGGATTCGATCGCGCGCCGGTTGTAGAGCTTGGCGAGGATCTGGTTCTTGAAGTCGAGAGCCGCTTCGACCTTCTGGACGAGGATCGACTCGTCGTAGAGGTCCTGGACCCGGATGCCGACGCGGTTGATCTTGTCCGCGTACGTGGGTCCGATACCGCGACCGGTGGTACCGATCTTGCGGGAGCCGAGGAAGCGTTCCGTCACCTTGTCGACCGTGGTGTGGTACGAGGTGATCAAATGAGCATTGCCGCTGATCAGAAGCTTGGACGTGTCGACGCCTCGCTCGTTCAGACCGCTCAGCTCGGAGAGCAGGACCGCCGGGTCGATGACGACACCGTTACCGATCACCGGCGTACAGCTCGGCGACAGGATTCCGGAGGGGAGGAGATGAAGTGCGTACTTCTGGTCGCCTACGACGACCGTGTGGCCGGCATTGTTGCCGCCCTGGTAGCGCACCACATAGTCCACGGATCCACCGAGGAGGTCGGTGGCCTTCCCCTTGCCCTCGTCACCCCACTGAGCACCGAGCAGCACAAGTGCGGGCACAGGCGTACACCCCTTCCGGGCGGGGCATGTCCAAGGTCAGGGGGCGTACGTAAAGGTCGTACCTGCCGTACGACGATGTACGGCAAAGCCTGAGCCGTCGAACCGGGTGCCCCGGAATAGACGAAGCCCCTGGCGCAATAGCGCAAGGGGCTCTTGCACCAAGATGCTACCCGAGGAAGGACCGAGGTGTCGGCTGCAGAGCCCCCCGGCGACGGCGACCACCAGCTACTGGTACTCATCGACCCCCTTGCCCGCAGGGCCGACGGCGAGTCCGTGCGTATCGCGAAGGACGTGCTGAGCGCTGGTTCACACGCCAAGATCTGCCTCCCGGACAGTCCGGAGGAGTTCGCCCGGGCCTTGTCCCGGCGTGGCGGGCGACGGCCGGTGGTCGTCGGCGACGACCATGCGCTGCTGCGTGCCGTGTCCCAGCTCCACCGGGAGCGCGAGCTGGCCGACAGCGCGCTCTCCCTGATCCCGGTCGGCGCGGCGCACGCGCTGGAACTGGCCCATGGGCTCGGTGTGCCCCGGGGCGCCGTGGCCGCGGCCCGTGCGGCGCTCGACGGGACCGCCCACCGACTGGACCTGCTGGTCGACGACAGCGACGGCGTCGTGCTGGGCGATCTGCGCATCCCGGCACTGAGCCCGGGGGCGGTCCCCGGGGCGCCCCATACGGGTGTCACTGCGGTCTGGGACACCTGCCGGACCCTGGTGGCGGCCCTGGTCCGCCCGGCCCCGTCCTCGTCCCAGCCGCACGCGCACCGGCTGCGGGTCGAGGCGGACGGGGTCCTGCTGAACGACCTGGACCGGCCGGTCGAGGGCGTCTCGGTGACCTCACAGGGCGACGGGGGCCTGGCGGACGTGGTGATTCACACCACGTCCGGCGAAACGGTCACGGTGGAGGCCAAGTCGGTCACCGTCTCCGGACCCGACTTCCGCTACCGCGCGGACATACAGGTCGCGGGCCCGGTCCGGACCAGGACGTGGACGGTGCGGGCGGGGGCGTGGGGGCTGATACTTCCGTCGACGGCGAGCCCGGGGCAGGTGACGGGCACAGGCGCCCGGGGCAGGTGACGGACACAGAGCCTGCCGGCCGCTGGTCACGCGGCCCCGCTGGTCCCGCGGTGCCGCTGATCACGCGGTGCCGCAAGGGCGGGCGGCGACCGCCCGGGGTCGTTCCCGGGTGTCAGCTCCCGCCCGCCGCCCCGCGGCTCTCGCGCCACCGGTCCATCACGCCGACCAGCTCCGTCTGCAGGAACTCGAAGAACTCAGCGGTCTCGGTGATCCGCGCACCGGCCGGTGTGTCCTCGCCCAGGGAGCGCGCGCCGTCCCTGAGCGTGCGCTCCCAGCGGGTCAGCACCTGGTCACGGCTCGCGAAGGTGGCGTACCAGATCTCGTTGTGCAGCCGGTAGCGGTCGCGGCGTGAGCCCGGTTCGCGCTCCCGGCCGACCATGCTGACCTGGGTGAGGTAGTTGATCGCGCCCGAGACCGCGGCCGGGCTGATCTGCAACTGCTTGCCGAGCTCGGCCGAGGTCATGGAGGCGTCGTCGTCCGCGAGAAGCGCCGCGAAGACCCGCGAGGCCATCCGCTGCATGCCCGCTGCCGTCATCTCGGCTGCGAAGCGCTCGACAAAACGCGCCACGGCCTCCTCGTCGCGCTCGGCACCTTCCCCGGCCCGGCTGGTCATCGTGTCGTCGCCTCCCCTGCCCCGATCATGGCGCCAACTTTATACGCTTCCTTAACTTCACAACTTTGTGAATTCAGCGTACGTTCAAAATCATGACGAAGGCAATCAGCGTCGCCGGACTTCACAAGTCGTTCGGGCGGACACACGCACTGGACGGCCTGGACCTGGACGTCGAAACGGGCGAGGTCCATGGCTTCCTCGGGCCCAACGGCGCCGGAAAGTCCACCACCATCCGGGTCCTGCTGGGTCTCCTGCGCGCCGATTCGGGCGCGGCACAACTGCTCGGCAAGGACCCGTGGAACGACGCCGTCGAACTGCACCGGCGCCTGGCCTACGTCCCCGGCGACGTCGAGCTGTGGCCCAACCTCACCGGCGGCGAGGCCATCGACCTGCTCTCACGGCTGCGTGGCGCGAGCACCATCAAGCGCCGTGACGAGCTCATCGAGCGCTTCGATCTCGACCCGACGAAGAAGGGACGGGCCTACTCCAAGGGCAACCGCCAGAAGGTCGCGATCGTCGCCGCGCTCGCTTCCGACGCGGAGCTGCTGCTGCTCGACGAACCGACCGCCGGACTCGACCCCCTCATGGAGGTGGTCTTCCAGGACGTGATCCAGCAGGCGAAGACCGCGGGAAAGACGGTGCTGCTCTCCAGCCACATCCTGGCCCAGGTGGAGAAGCTGGCCGACCGCGTCAGCATCATCCGGCTCGGCAGGATCGTGCAGTCCGGGTCGCTGAGCGAGATGCGCCATCTGACGCGTACGACGATCGAGGCCGAGACGGCCCGACCGGTCACCGGGCTCGACGAGCTGGCCGGCGTGCACGGGGTGCACACCATCACCGAAGGCGCCGAGGGCGCCGGCCGGGTGCGGTTCGACGTGGACGGGGGCCACCTCGACGACGCGATCCGCCGGCTCGCCGAGTTCGGCGTCCGCAGTCTGACCAGCCACCCGCCGACCCTCGAGGAGCTCATGCTGCGCCACTACGGCGACGAGCTCGCCGGCGGCGGCCACCCCCACGGAGGCAGCCGATGACCGCCGCCACCACAACCCGGGCACCCGCAGCCGACCGGTCCCTCGCGAACGGCGGCGGCACGCTGGCCGGAACCCGCACCCTGATCCGGTTCGACCTGCGCAGGGACCGCGTCCGGCTTCCCGTATGGATCCTCGCCCTGTTCATCGGAACGGCCTCCACGGCGAACAACTACAGGACGCTGTACGCCGATCCCGAGGACCGCGCCTCCGTCGTCACCACCATGCAGAGCCCGGCCGGGCTCGCCATGACAGGGCCCGGGCACTACCTCGACGACTACACCTTCGGCTCGATGATGGGCCACCAGATGCTCGGCTTCATGGCCGTCCTGGTCGGCCTCATGAGCGTCCTGATCGTCACCCGGCACACCCGCAACGAGGAGGAGACCAACCGCGCCGAACTGGTCCGCTCCACCGTCGTCGGCCGGCATGCGCACCTGGCCGCCGCCCTGTCCGTCGCGGTGCTCGCCAACCTCGCACTCGCCCTGCTGCTGGCCCTCGGCCTCGGCTCGATGGGCCTCGACTCCATCGACACCGGCGGCTCGCTGCTCTACGGGTTCTCGCACGCGGCCGTGGGCATCGTCTTCGCCGGCGTCGCCGCGGTCACCGCACAGATCACCGCGCACACCCGGGGCGCCTCCGGCACGGCCATGGCCGTCATCGGCCTCGCCTACGTCCTGCGCGCCGCCGGTGACGCGGGCGGCAGCGACGCACTGTCCTGGCTGTCCCCGATCGGCTGGGTACAGCGCACCTACGTCTACGTGGACAACCGCTGGTGGCCGCTGCTGCTCTGCCTCGCACTCGCCGTCCTCTCGGCGGGCGCGGGATTCGTCCTGTCCACCCGGCGGGACGTGGGAGCCGGACTGCGCGCCGCACGGCTCGGCAGCCCGGTCGCGTCCGCGTCCCTGACCCGGCCGCTGGGCTTCGCCCTGCGGCTGCACCGCTCCATGCTGGCCGGCTTCGGCGCCGGCCTGTTCCTGATGGGCGCGATGTACGGGTCGATCCTCGGCAACGCGGACGACATGCTGAAGAACATCGACCAGCTCCAGGAGGCGCTGAAGGACATCGGCGGCGCGACCATGGCCGAGTCGTTCGCGTCGATGGTCATGGTGGTCCTCGCCGTCGTCACCGCCGTGTACGTGGTGATGGCCGCCCTGCGGCCGAGGTCCGAGGAGAACGCGGGCCGGGTGGAGCCCCTGCTCGCGACCGGCCTGTCCCGCACCCGCTGGGCGGGCAGCCACCTCACCGTCGCGCTGGCGGGCGGCACGCTCCTGCTGCTCCTCGCCGGGCTCGGCATCGGCGTCGCGGGGGCGGCGTCGGCCGAGGACCGGGGATTGTTCCTGAAGCTGGTGGGGGCCTCGCTGGCGTACGCACCGGCGCTCTGGGTCACCGTCGGGGTCGCTGCCGTCCTCTTCGGCTGGCTGCCCCGGGCGGCCTCGGCGGCCTGGGCCGTACCGGTGTACGCGTTCGTGGTCGGCTACCTGGGCAAGCTGCTGCAGTTCCCGCACTGGATGAACAATGTGTCGCCCTTCGGACACGTGCCTCAGCTGCCGGCCGCGGAGATGAGCTGGACACCGATGGTGGTGCTCACCCTGATCGCGGCCGCCCTGCTGTGGCTGGGGCTGGAGGGCTTCCGGCGCCGCGATCTGGAAACCAAGTAGCGGCGCCCGGGCCCCCCGTCTCAGATCTCCACCAGCAGCTCCCGCAGCCCCCGGATCACGTACCCCGGCTTCCACTCCGGCTCCGTCGACAGCCGCATGCCGGGCGCCCTGCGCAGCAGCTCCCCGAACGAAGCCGCCAGTTCGAGACGGGCCAGCGGTGCGCCCAGGCAGTAGTGGATGCCCGCCCCGAAGGAGATGTGCGGGTTGTCCTCCCGGGACAGATCCAGCGTCCCGGCCTCGGCGAAGCGCTCCGGGTCCCTGTTCGCCGAGCCGAAGAGCAGGGCGACCTGCGAGCCGCGCGGAATGATGGTGCCCTCGATCTCGATGTCGTCCAGGACCCAGCGCGCGAACATGGGCACCGGGGTGTCGTACCGAAGCAGCTCCTCCAGCGCGGTCGGCAGCAGACCGTGATCGCCGCGCAGGGAGGCCAGCTTCTCGGGGTGCTGGAAGAGCGTCCACCAGCCGTTCACGGTGGCGTTGACCGTCGCCTCGTGGCCCGCGTTGAGCAGGAGCACACAGGTGGAGATGATCTCCTGCTCGGTCAGCCGCTCCTCCTCGTCGTGGGCGGCGATGAGCGCGGTGATCAGATCCGTACCGGGGTCCCCGCGCCGCTCGTCGATCAGCCCGCGCAGATACGCGGAGAACTCGACCGACGCCTGCACGGCGGCCCGCGCCCTCTCCTCCGGCGGGTTCAGCTCGAACATCCCGCAGATCGCCGCCGACCAGGGGCGCAGCAGCCCCCGGTCGGACTCCGGGATGCCGAGCATCTCGGCGATGACCGCCACGGGCAGCGGCTCGGCGACCGCGGTGAGCAGATCGCCGCCGCCCGCCGCGACGAACTCCTCGACGAGCCCGGTGGCCAGCCGCTCCACGGCCGGGGCGAGCATCTCGACCGTGCGGGGCGTGAACGCCTTGGCGACCAGCCGTCTGATCCGGGTGTGGTCGGGGGCCTCCAGGTCGAGGATCCCCTGCCCGTTGAGCGTGTGGAAGGGCTCGTGGGCGGCGGGCGGGGCGTCGAGGCCGAACTCGTCGTGGGTGAAGCGGTGCAGATACGTCCGGCCGAGGCGCCGGTCGCGCAGCAGCCCCGCCACATCGGAGTAGTGCGGGATCAGCCACTGCCGGGTGGGCTCGAAGTAGTGCGCCCGGCCGGTGGCGCGCAGCGCTGCGTAGGCGGGGTACGGATCGGCGACGAACGCCGGCGACCAGGGGTCGAAGGACACATGCATGAGCCCGACGCTATCCGGGTGTGACCAGCCTCGCCTCGTACGCGAACACGGCCGCCTGGGTCCTGTCCCTGAGCCCCAGCTTCACCAGGATGCGGCTCACATGTGTCTTGATCGTGGACTCGGCGACCACCAGGTGCGAGGCGATCTCCAGATTCGACAGCCCCTGGGCGATCAGCACGAGCACCTCCGTCTCGCGCTCGGTGAGGTCACCGATCCGGGCCATGGCGGGCGGCCGGGGTGCCTCGGCGAGCTTCGAGAACTCCTTGATCAGCCGCCTGGTCACGGTCGGCGCGAGCAGCGCCTCACCGGAGGCCACCACCCGTACTCCGTCAGCAAGTTGGCGGGCCGAGGCATCCTTCAGCAGGAAGCCCGAGGCCCCTGCGCGCAACGCCTGGTACACGTACTCGTCCAGGTCGAACGTGGTCAGGACGAGCACCTTGGCGTCCGCGTCGGCGGCGACGATCTCGCGCGTGGCCTCGATGCCGTTGAGCTCCGGCATCCGAATGTCCATCAGCACCACGTCGGGGCGCAGGGCCGCGACCTGCGAGACGGCCTGCCGGCCGTCGACGGCCTCGCCGACGACCTCGATGCCGGGCATCGCGTTGAGCAGCACGGAGAAACCCTCGCGGACCATCATCTGGTCGTCGACGATCAGCACCCGGATGGTGGAGTCGTTCACGCGTCCCCGCCCTCCCCGGCGCCTGCCTGCACAGCAGCGACGGGCAGGAACACGGCGACCTCGTAACCGCCGTCCCCCGTGGCCTCGGCCGTCATCTCGCCGTTCAGCATCGCGACCCGCTCCCGCATCCCCGTGATCCCGTGCCCGGCCCCGGGCGACGGCTTGACCAGCCCCGTCGCAGGCCCGTTGACGACCCGCAGCCCCAGCCCACCGAGCACGTACCCGATCTCCACCTTGGCCGTGGCGCCGGGCGCATGGCGGAGCGTGTTGCTCAGGGCCTCCTGGATGATCCGGTACGCCGACAGTTCGACGCCCGGCGGAAGCTCGCGCACCGCACCGGTGACCGTCTTCTCCGTCTCCAGGCCCGCTTCCCGCACATTGGCCAGCAGCCGGTCGGTCTCGGCCAGGGTGGGCTGAGGGGCGTCCGGTGCCTCGTAGTCGTCCGCCCGTACGACGCCGAGGACGCGCCGCAGCTCGGTGAGCGCGGCGACCGCGTTCTCCCGGATCGTGACGAAGGCCTGCTCCAGCTCGGGCGGCGGGTTCTCCACCCGGTACGGGGCGGCCTCGGCCTGGATCGCGACGACGGACATGTGGTGGGCGACGACGTCGTGCAGCTCACGGGCGATGGTGGTGCGCTCCTCCAGGAGCGTGCGCCGGTCGCGCTCGACGGCGGTGACGGTGCGCTGCACGGTCACCTCGCGCTCGGCGTCACGGCGTACCTGCACCACGGTGACGAGGAGCAGGGCGAAGGCGGAGGTGACGGCCATGGGCGCGGTGGTGGAGGAGTAACCGCCTCCGAAGTTCCCCAGGAAGGACCCGACGAGCAGGGTGATCAGCCACATCCAGGCGGCGGTACGCGGCCGGGTCCTCGCCGCGACGACGATCAGCACACCCAGGTGACACGCGAAGGCGTTCGGCCCCCACGGCCAGTCCCCGTGGCCCGCGACGGCCACCAGCGGGGTGGCCGCGAGCGACACCCAGAACGCGAGAACGGGGCGGATCAGTGTCATCAGCAGGGCGGCGGACGGCACCACACCGGTGATGAGCGTTGCTATCCCGAACACCGAGTAGGTGTTCGCCTCGAAGACTCCGGCCAGCAGTGAGATCAGCGCGACCGCCCCGACCACCGCGTGCGGCGTCCAGACCGCCCGCGTCCGGATCGCCCTGGGCAGCCTCCTGATCACCGGACCGCCGGTGCCCAGCGGGTCCAGCGGACGGTAGTCGAACGCGTCGTGGAAGAGGTCCTGCCGCAGGCCGTCTATCGCCCCTGCGGCCAGCCGGAACTCGGGGCTTCTGGTCTTGGTCTCGGTCACGCTTCCCAAGGTAGGCGCCACCGCGGCCGGGGTCGTCAGCAGTGATGCGGATCCTGCGCCGTCCGTCGCAAGTACTACCGGGCCCATCGGCCCGGACCTGTAGGACCTACCAGGCCAGCTGGGCGATCTCCTCCGCCACCACCGCGCACGCGTCCGCCGACGGATCGATCAGCGCAAAGTGCCCGACCCCGTCCAGCAGCGTCAGTCCGACCATCTCTCCCGCCTTCGCCGCGGCGTCCACGAACGCCTCGGTGACCGCCTGCGGCACGGTGAGGTCCTCGACGCCCTGGACGACGGCCGTCGCGATCCCGGTCGGGAGCAGCTCGGCCGGATCGGCGTGCATCCTGCGTTCCTCGAAGTCCGCTTCCTTGCCGAGGAATTGATGCACCGCACCGGAGCAGACGTCCAGCTCGACGGCGCTCGAGAAGTCACCGATCGGCGCCAGCGCGACCACCCCGCGCAGCGGCGGCGGCGCGGGCAGCCGCCACGGCGAACCGAGCGGAAGCACGTGCCGGGCGGCGGCCCACAGGGCCAGCTGCCCGCCGGCCGAGTGCCCGGTGACCACGGTCCGCCGCACATCGGCCTGCGGCAGTTCCCGGGCGGCGAGCACCGGAAGGGCGTCCATCGCGGCGGCCACGTCGTCGAACGTCTCGGGCCAGCGCCCCGCGACCGGACCGTCTCCACCCTGCTGCGGGATCTCACTGCCGCGCCGGTACTCGACACTGGCGACGGCGAACCCGCGCCGGGCCAGGAAGTCCGCGAACGGCGACAGATGATGCCGGTCGTACGGGGCACGCCAAGCCCCTCCGTGCAGGACGACCACGAGCGGCGCCCCGTCCCGGCCGTCGCGCGGAGCGAAGAAGTCGATCACCTGGTCGGGGTGGCTGCCATAGGCCGCTGACCGATCGGGGGCGACCACCGGATGCGCGAACGCCGACTCGGTCTCGGCGGCGTCACGATCACGCGCGGCAGAATCCGACATGCTGCTCCAACCGTCCTACGCATATGCCCAACTGGACTGACCTGCGGGGACGGTATCAGTACGGCGGGCCGCCGCCGGACCCGCGGCAGGGCAGGACGGGCCCGGTCCGGAAACCGGGCCCGTCCGGCACGGCGGCACCAGGACCTCTCGGCCGGATCATGCTCCGTTCGCGGGGCCCGATCCAGTCGAAGACCCTAGGCCGCCAGCACCTCCGCCAGGATCCGCGCGGCGCGTTCCGCGTCCGCGAAGCCGACGTACAGCGGGGTGAAGCCGAACCGCAGCACGTCCGGGCGGCGCAGGTCGCCGATCACGCCGCGCTCGATGAGCGCGCGCATCACCGGCTCGGTGTCGTCCGCGTTCTCGCACCGCAGGGACACCTGGCTCCCGCGCTCCGCGTGTGCGGCCGGGGTGACGGGGACAACCCGGCCCTCGGGTACGTACGCGTCGACGCACTCGAGGAAGAAGTCCGTCAGGGCAAGGGACTTGGCCCGTACGGCCTCGACCGTGACGCCCTCCCACACGTCCAGCGCCGCTTCGAGCGCCAGCATGGAGAGGATGTCCGGGGTACCGACCCGGCCCCGTACGGAACCGTCCGCCGGGGTGTATTCGGGAGTCATCCCGAAGGGGTCGGCGTGCGAGGTCCAGCCGGGGAGGGGCGAGTCGAATGCCGGCTGGTGGCGTTCGGCGACGTACAGGTAGGCGGGCGAACCGGGTCCGCCGTTGAGGTACTTGTACGTACAGCCGATGGCCAGGTCCACCCCGTGCGCGTCGAGGCCGACCGGCAGGGCGCCCGCGCTGTGGCACAGGTCCCAGACCGCGAGGGCACCCGCAGCGTGGACGGCGGCGGTGAGGCCCGGCAGGTCGTGGAGCCTGCCCGTGCGGTAGTCGACGTGGTTGAGCAGGACGACCGCCGTACGGGGGCCGAGGGCGCCAGGTACGTCGGCCGGGGCGACGGGGACGATGCGGTGGCCCGTCATCCGGGCCGCCGACTCGGCGAGGTACCCGTCCGTGGGGAACGTCGTGGCGTCGACCAGGATCTCGTCGCGCCCTTCGGCTGCCAGCCGGCTCGCGGCGACCAAGGCCTTGAAGACGTTCACGCTGGTGGAGTCGCCCACCACGATCTGTCCGGCGGCGGCCCCGACCAGCGGGGCGATCCGGTCGCCGATCCGCTCGGGCGCCGTCCACCAGCCGCTCTCGTCCCAGGAGCGGATGCGCAGGGCGCCCCACTCCCGGGTGATGACCTCCTGCATGCGGGCGGGGACGTGGCGGGGCAGTGCGCCCAGCGAGTTGCCGTCGAGGTAGACGGTGTCGTCGAGGACGAACAGGTCCCTGAGTACGGCCAGTTCGTCGGCGGTGTCGAGCGCCTCCGCGCGCTCCTGCAGGTCAGACATGGCTGCGCGCCGTCCACAGCTCGGGGAACACGCTCTTCGTGGCGCGCTTCTCCAGCCAGGCGACCCCGGCCGACCCTCCGGTGCCGGTCTTCGAGCCCATCGCCCGCCGGGTGGCGGTGAGGTGGTCGTTGCGCCAGCGCCACACCAGCTCGCCGACGTCGGTCAGCACCTCGCCGAGCCGCACGAGCTCGTCGTTCTGGTCCGGGTTGGCATAGATCTCCGCCCAGACGGCCTCGATCCGGGGGGACGGTTCGTACTTCTTCGACAGGTCCCGGCCGAGCACCGACTGCGGCACGGCGTGACCGCGCCGGGCGAGCAGGGCGAGCGTCTCGTCGTACAGGCCGGGCTCGTGGAGCGCCTTCTCCAGCTCGGCGTGGACACGGGGGGCGCCCCGGTGCGGCACGAGCATGGACGCGGACTTGTCGCCCAGCAGGAACTCCATCCGCCGGTACATCGCCGACTGGAAACCGGAGCCCTCGCCGAGGGAGCCCCGGTAGGAGTTGAACTGGGCGGGAGTGAGGCCTGCCAGCGGCTTCCAGGAGGCGTTCAGTGCCTCGAGCTCCCGGAGCGAGCGCTTCAGCGCGTCACGGGCGACGGGTATGCGGTCCTCGCGCAGGGCACGGGTCGCGGTCTCCCACTCATGGACGATGACCGTGAACCACAGCTCCATGACCTGGGTGGTGACCAGGAAGACCATCTCGCCGGGATCGTCCGAGCGAAGGTGCTGGAGGTGGGTCAGGACATCCGCCTGGACATAGTCCTCGTACGGAGTCGTTCCCGCGAAGTCCAGGTGCGGGGTGTCCGCACCGGTGGCTTCGGGGTCGGGGTGGATCGTCGACATTTCTGTCTCCTCGACACGAGCTTCCGGGTAGCGGTCCGCCCCTTCCTCTGAGGTGGTGGAGCTCCGGTCCCCTGTTCGCATCCTAAACCGGAGCGACGCCCGGTGACGGGCCGGTCGGCGTGCGGTGCCGTCGGGGCGGGTGCCGTCGACGCCATACGGGCCCCGCAGGCGGCGGTGCTGCCTGCGGGGCCCGGACGGGCCCGGACGGTGCGTGGAGGGGCAGCCTCTCGGAGGGCAGCCCGTCGGCCTCTCAGCCCAGGGTGTCGGCTGCGGTCTGCGAGGAGTCGCGGAGGAACGAGGAGCAGCGCTCGTACTCCTCCTGCTCACCGATCGACTGCGCGGCGCGCGCGAGGGCGTGCAGGGCGCGCAGGAAGCCACGGTTCGGCTCGTGCTCGAACGGGACGGGGCCGTGGCCCTTCCAGCCCGCCCGGCGCAGCGCGTCGAGGCCACGGTGGTAGCCGGTGCGGGCGTACGCGTACGACTCGATGACCCGGCCGCCCTCGTACGCCTCGTCGGCGAGCTGGGCCCAGGCCAGCGAGGACGTGGGGTACTTCGCCGCGACATCGGCGGGCGCGGCGCCGCCGGCGAGGAGGTCGCGCGGCTCCGGGTCGTCGGGCAGGTGGGTCGGGGCGGGGCCCCCGAGCAGGTTCTCGTGGATGGACATGGTTCAAGTGTGCCTGGCTCCGCCCGCATCCTGGACACCCGGGCGACTACGTTCCGCCTGCCTGTTCCGCGGTCTGCCGCTCCGGCTCCAGGGGCGGGGCCGTGACCCCGCAGTGCATCGTGCACTCGGGCCGGCACTCGCGTGCCGCCTCCGGGGACGTCCGTACCGTCCACCAGGCGATCACCGCCCCCGCCACCAGCAGCCCCGCGCACATCGGCATCGCCCGGCGGAAGGTCGAGGCGAACTCCCCCGCATCGCGGTACGCCTCCGGGCCCATCCCTGCGAGCAGCGGCAGCGCGGCCACGGCGATCAGCCCGGCGGCCCGCGCCGCCGCGTTGTTGATCCCGCTGGCGAGCCCGGCCCGCCCCGTGTCGACGGCGGCCAGGACGGTCGCGGTGAGAGGCGCCACGAGGACGACCATGCCGAGGCCCAGCACCAGGACGGCCGGCAGGACGTCCTGGACGTACGAGGAGAGCGAGGCCCCGGGGCCGACCCGCAGCATCAGCAGCATCCCGGCCGCTGCCAGCAGCGGGCCGACCGTGAGCGGGATCCGTGGACCGATGCGCCGGCCGAGGTCACCGGCGGACGCGGAGAAGAGCAGCATGAGCGCGGTGGTCGGCAGGAGCGCCGTGCCCGCGCCGAGCGCCGAGTAGCCGGCGACGACCTGGAGCTGGATCGCGGAGAGGAAGAAGAAGCCGCCGAGGGCCGCGTACACGCAGAACGTCACGATGTTGACGGCGGTGAACTGCCTGGACGCGAAGATCGACGGCGGCACCATGGGGTCGGCCCGGGTCCGTTCCACCTGGACGAACGCCACCCCGAGGAGCACGCCGCCGATCGCCGCACCGACGACCGGCACGGACGCGCCCTGCTCCGGTACCTCGATCAGCGCGTAGGTGACCAGCGCGAGCGCCAGGGCCGCCAGCGCGGCTCCGAGCACGTCGAAACGGCCGTGGGCGTCCGGGTCCCGGGACTCCGGTACGTGGCGCAGGGCGACGGGTAGGCAGACGGCGGCGAGCGGGAGATTGAGCAGGAACACCCAGCGCCACCCGGGCCCGTCCACGAGCCAGCCCCCGAGGAACGGCCCGACCGCGGCGCCGACCCCGCCGAGCCCGGACCACAGCCCCACGGCGCGGGCCCGGTCGTCGGGATGGAAGCTCGCCTGGATGAGCGCCAGCGAACCGGGGGTGAGCAGGGCTCCGCCGATGCCCTGGAGGGCGCGGGCCGCGATCAGGATGGCCGCGTTGGGCGCCAGGCCGCAGAGCAGCGAGGCCACCGCGAACCAGACGACGCCGATCACGAAGACCCGCCGCCTGCCGAACCTGTCCCCGAGCGCACCGCCCAGCAGGATCAGTCCGGCCAGCGTGAGCATGTAGGCGTTGACGGTCCACTGGAGGGCGGCGAGGTCGGTGCCGAGGTCCTCGCCGATCCGGGGGAGGGCGACGTTGATGACCGTGGAGTCGAGCAGTGCCATGCTCGACCCCAGGACCGTGGTCAGGACGATCCACCGCCCGGCGGGCGAGGCAACCCGGATTCCGCCGTCGGCCGCGTCTGTCATACGAGCAGCATCGCCCGCCCGGCGCTCGGGAGCACCTTCAAGCCCACCCGGGCGCACCCTTCAGGCCCGCCCGGCGCTCGGAAGCACCTTCAAGCCCACCCGGGCGCACCCTTCAGGCCCGCCCGGCGATCGAGGGCACCTTCAAGCCCCTCCGGCGATTGAGGAGCGGGGTCCGGGGCGGAGCCCCGGTTCGGGAAGGGGCGGCAGGGGACAAGGGCCCCGCGCAGCGGCCCCGCACCCCGCACCCCCTACCGCACCGCCCGCACCCCCCGCACCAACGCCGCCACCCCCGCCTCCACCTTGCTCCGCGGGCACCCCGCGTTCAGGCGGAGGAACCCCGGCGCCCCGTACACCGCACCCGGCATGATCGCGACCTTCTCCCGCTCGATCAGCGCCCGCTGCAGCGCCTCGTCGTCCACACCCAGTGGGCGCAGATCGATCCAGGCCAGGTAGCCCGCCTGGGGCGGCTCCCACCCGAGCTCCGGGAACGCCTCGTTCAACCGCTTCGCTATGAGCGCCAGGTTCCCGGCGACGTACTCCCGTACCTCGTCCAGCCAGGCCCCGCCCTCCCGGTACGCGGCGATGTGCGCCGTCAGCGACAGTACGGCCGGTGAGGCGAGCCCCTCCGCCGTCTCCATGCGCCGCAGGAACTCCTCCCGGTCCGCCGGATCGCCGATGATCCCGTACGAACCGGTCAGCGCCGGAAAGTTGAACGCCTTCGACGCCGAGCTGATCAGCGCCCAGCGCCCGTCACCTGCCACCCGCGGCCACGGCACGTGCCGGTATCCGTCGTGCACGAAGTCCGCGTGGATCTCGTCGCTGATCACAGCGACCCCGTGGCGCAGGGCGAGCGCGGCCATCTCCCGCAGCTCGGCCTCCGTCCACACCCTCCCCGTCGGGTTGTGCGGCGAACACACGACGAGCACCTTCGCGTCGGCCCGCCCCAGCTCCCGCTCGAGCGCCTCGGTGTCCCCCACCGGCACCCCACGCAGCTCCCGCCCGAGACCGGTGACGGCCTTGCGGAAGCCGTCGTACGTGGGGGTGTGGACGACCACGCCGTCCCCCTCGCGTGTCCACATCTGCAGCAGCTGCGAGAGCTGGCTGAGCACGGAAGGACCGTAGACCAGCCGGCCGGTGTCGAGCTCCGTGCCGTGCCGGGTCGCGTACCAGTGCGCGATCGCCGACCTGAAGTCGTCCTGCTGCCAGGTCGTGTAGCCGAGAACCCCGTGATCGAGCCGGGCGCGCAATGCGCTCAGCACCTCGGGCGCCGTCTCGAAGTCCATGTCGGAGATCGTGAACGGCAGCAGCCCGTCCACCCCGAACCGGTCGGCGACCCCGTCCCACTGGACGCACCAGGTGCCCCGGCGGTCGATGACGGTGTCGAAGTCGTAGCGCGCACGCGTACTCACAGGGGATCCCTCGATGTATCGGTCGGACATGGAACGGGCCCGGCACCCCAGGAAGGGGGACCGGGCCCGGTACGTCCGTGACGTACTTACTTCAGCTTGGTGCCCGTGGAACGCAGGTTGGCACAGGCCTCCGTGACGCGCTTGGCCATGCCCGCCTCGGCGGACTTGCCCCAGCTGCGCGGGTCGTAGACCTTCTTGTTGCCGACCTCGCCGTCGACCTTCAGCACACCGTCGTAGTTGCGGAACACGTGGTCCACGATCGGGCGGGTGAAGGCGTACTGGGTGTCGGTGTCGAGGTTCATCTTCACGACGCCGTTCTCCAGCGCGGTGGCGATCTCCTCGGCCGTGGAGCCGGAGCCGCCGTGGAAGACGAAGTCGAACGGCTGGCTTCCGGCCTTGCCGTACTTGGCGCCGACGCCCTCCTGGAGGTCCTTGAGGAGCTCGGGGCGCAGGACGACGTTGCCCGGCTTGTAGACGCCGTGGACGTTGCCGAAGGACGCTGCCAGCAGGTAGCGGCCCTTCTCGCCCAGACCGAGCGCCTCGGCGGTACGCAGCGCATCGTCGACCGTCGTGTACAGCTCGTCGTTGATCTCGTGCGTGACGCCGTCCTCCTCGCCACCGGTCGGGGTGATCTCGACCTCAAGGATGATCTTGGCGGCAGCGGCCTTGGCGAGCAGCTCCTGGCCGATGGCCAGGTTGTCGGCGAGGGTCTCGGCCGAACCGTCCCACATGTGGGACTGGAACAGCGGGTTCAGGCCCTTGGCGACGCGCTCCGCGGAGACCTCGATCAGCGGACGTACGTACGTGTCCAGCTTGTCCTTGGGGCAGTGGTCGGTGTGCAGGGCGACCGTGATGTCGTACTTGGCGGCGACGATGTGCGCGAACTCGGCCAGGGCTACGGCGCCCGTCACCATGTCCTTGTTGTGCTGGCCGCCCAGGAACTCCGCCCCACCGGTGGAGATCTGGACGATGCCGTCGCTCTCCGCCTCCGCGAAGCCGCGCAGCGCAGCGTGCAGGGTCTGGGTCGACGTCACATTGATGGCCGGGTAGGCGAACTTGCCTGCCTTCGCCCGGTCGAGCATCTCGGCGTAGACCTCGGGGGTTGCGATGGGCATCTGTCCGCTCCTTGGGATGTGCGGGTGTGCAGTGCTGGTCCCTGACCTGGGGGCGACGTCATCGTCGCCCCCATCTTTCCAGACTCTCGCCCCGGCTCCACCCTGCCCATGGCCCGAGCATCTTTCCGGGCATACGCGAAGGGCGGCCGGTTTCACGTGAACCCGGCCGCCCTTCAGGAAAGGTGCAGGTCAGGCCAGGTCGAGGTCCGCCACGCCATAGGCGTTGACGTACGGCAGACCGGCCTCGGCGATCGCCGGAGCGGCGCCCCGCTCCACGATCACGGCAACGGCGACGACCTCACCGCCGGCCTCGCGCACCGCCTCGACCGCGGTCAGCGGGGAACCACCGGTGGTCGAGGTGTCCTCGACCACGAGGCAGCGGCGGCCCTTGACGTCCGTGCCCTCGATCCTGCGCTGCATCCCGTGCGCCTTCTGCGCCTTCCGGACGACGAACGCGTCGAGCCTCTTCCCGCGCGCCGCGGAGGCGTGCAGCATCGAGGTGGCGACCGGGTCGGCGCCCAGCGTCAGACCGCCGACGCAGTCGTAGTCCAGCTCGGCGGTGGCATCGAGCATCACCTGGCCGACCAGCGGTGCGGCCTTGCCGTCCAGCGTGATCCGGCGCAGGTCGATGTACCAGTCGGCTTCCAGACCCGAGGAGAGGGTCACTTTGCCGTGCACCACGGCCTTGTCCTTGATCTGCTGGAGCAGCTCAGCGCGTACGTCAGTCATGCCCACGAGGGTAAGCGCTGCAGCAGCCGCGCTGCCGCCACCTCTCAGAGCCGTACCCAGTTCCAGGTCGTCGCGATCTCGAGCGGCTCGATCGGGGTGACCAGCCGGGGCGCGGTGTTCAGCCCGTTCGGCGGGCCCGACTGCGGCTCCACGCACACCGCTTCGGGCTGTTGGTCGTAGATCACCACCCACTCGTCCCGGCTCTTCACCGTCAGCTCCAGCTGCTCGGGCCAGGTGAGCTTCACATCCACGCCCTCGGGCATCCCGAAGCAGTCGTCCCACGGGCCGGGCAGGGGATCGATCCGGCGGCCGGTCGGCAGATGGTTGTCGCCGCGCTCCTCCTGCCAGGCGGCGTCGAAGTCGATCCGCACATCCTGGCCGCCGGTGTTGCGGAGGAACCAGGGGTGCCAGCCGGCCTGCGCCGGGAAGGAGTTCCCGTACGTCTCGATGCCGAGGCGGAGCGTCAGCGCGTCCTCGGTCAGCTCGAAGGACTGCGTCACCCGGCCCTCGTACGGCCATGGGTCGGCCAGGTCGTAGAAGAAAGCCGCCTCCGCTTCGTCCTGCCGGGCGGGCTGCCAGGCAGTGTCGCGGCCTGTGCCGTGGATGGCGTGCGGCGGGGGGTTCAGTGGCAGTCGGTGCAGCTCGCCGCCGTTGCGGAACAGGCCGTTCTCGGTGCGGCCGCACCACGGCACCATCGGGAAGCAGCCGTACCGCTCTCCCTGGCGCAGCAGTTCGGTGCCACCGATCCGCAGGCTGCGGATGCGGCAGCCATGGACGGGGTCAACGGTCAACTCGGCGTCGCCGGCGGTCAGCCGGACGTTCTTCGCATCTCTGCTCACCCCACGACACTACTGGCGCGACCAGGGGCTGTCCCGCCGTCCCCGGCGTCCCCTGCGGATCGGCGCACGGCGTCGGATGCGGCGCGTCCGACGGTGCGCGGACCGGGACGGCCGTTACCGTCGGCGCCGCAGCGCCCGGCCCACGACCACGGCCGAGGCGATCGCGAGGGCGGCCGCGGGAGCGACCCAGCGAAGTGTGGCGCCGACGGCCGTGTCGTCCGGCGAGGGCACCGGGGCGTACCGGCCGCGTGGCGGGGCGTGGTCGACCTCTTCCGTGCTCCGGCCGATCATGGTGCGCCGGGCGTGCGCGGCCTCGGCCGGCGGGCCGTCGGGCACGGTGAACTCCAGCTCCGCGGCCGGGTCGAGCGAGGGCGGGGGCACGGGGGCATCGAACACCGAGCCCTTGTCGGGGGCGTCGGCGGAGGAGGACGGCTCGGAGGACGACGGATCGGGCTGCGCCGGATCGGACGGCGACGCGTCGTCCGCGGCGGAGGCGGCGGAGTCGGCGGAGTCGGCGGAGTCGGCGGCAGGCTCGTCCCGAGCGGAGTCGGCGGCAGCAGCCTCCTCCGGAGCGGAGCCGGCGGACTGTCCGGTCGCACCGGAGCCGGCACCGGACTCCGGAGCAGCCCCGGGAGCGGTCTCCTGCGCATCCCGTGCTGCCAGGGACTCCGTCACCAGCTGCTGCGTGAAGCGGTCCAGCAGCCGGTACGCCGCGGTGAGCGCCGCTGCCTCGTCCAGTTCCACGATGCGGCCCTCGCCGCTCGCCGACCCGACGAATGCGACCGTCGTGCCGCCGTCCGTCTCCGTGAGGCCGACCGTCAGGGACAGCTCCGCCGAGCCCGTACCCCGGGCCTCCACGCCCTGCCCGGTCACCGAGAAGGTGTCGCCACCCCGGTCGGTGAGCGTCAGCGACCCCCGGTAGGTGATCGTGTGGCCGTCGATCCGGATCTTCAGCCGGCCGGTCAGGGGACCCGCCGCCACGTCGGCGTCCTGCTGGAGGCCGGGGACGCAGCGCGCCACACGGGCGGGATCACCCAGCGTCCGACGAAGGGACGCGACCGGAACCGGAACGAACACCTCATGCTCCATACCGACCGAGCCTACTCAGCCGGGGCCGTCCCGTCAGCGCTTCCACACCCCGTACACCGTGAGGTCCACACCGCCCCGCCCTGCTCACGGTTCCTCCCAGTAGCGCGGATGCACCAGCGTCGACGGCAGGGCACCCCTCAGCCGTACACGCTCCGCAGAGCGCTCGGCGGCCCGCAGCTCCCGTTCCCCCAGGGACCGCAGCGTCGGCACCCGCGGGTCGAGGCCGAGCGGGCCCAACGCGTGCGGAGCGGCCAGCACGAACCCCCAGTCGTGCGGCGCCTTCGACTCGCCCGTGGCCCGGTCCGGGCCCGCGGCGAAACCGTTGAGTCTGCCCTCGATGCGGTACGGGAGGGTCGCCAGGCCCCCGGCCCTCATCGACGCCTCCACCGTCCAGAACGTCTCCGGCCTGCTGCCCAGTGGCCCCGCGTGCACCACCAGCCGGCCGGCCGGGGCCAGGACTTCCGCGACCAGACCGTAGAACTCCGCCGAGTAGAGCTTCGTACTGGCCGTGATCCCCGGGTCGGGCAGATCCGAGATCACCACGTCGTAACGGCCACCCGTGGCACGCAGCCAGTTGAACGCGTCCCCGTCGGCCGCCGTCAGCCTCGGATCCCGGTATGCGTGCCCGTTCAGCCCGGAAAGCGCAGGGTCCGTGCGGGCCAACCGGGTGACGGCCGGATCGAGCTCGACCACCACGACGGACTCGACATCCGGATAGCGCAGCACCTCGCGGGCGGCCAGCCCGTCGCCCCCGCCGAGGATCAGCACCCGATCGTGCCGGCCCCTCATCACCGGGTGCACCAGCGCCTCGTGGTAGCGGTACTCGTCGCGCGAGCTGACCCTCAGCCGGCCGTCCAGATAGAGGTCGAGCGAGCCCCGCCCCGGGCCGGTGAGGACGACCTCCTGCACCTCGGTCTGCACGGCGACCCGCACCTCGTCCCCGTACACCGCGCGCCGCGCCGCCCTCTCGAAGTCGTCGACCAGGACCGTGGCCGTGGCCAGCAGGATGATCACCACGGCGTTGACGACGATCAGCAGCCAGCGCGCGCGGGTGCCGAGATCCCGCCGGAACACCCACAGCACCAGCGCCCCGCCCGCCGCCGCGTTGACCGCACCGGTGAACAGCGCACCGGTGAGCTGCCCCATCATCGGCAGCAGCAGGAACGGAAACGCGAGCCCGCCGACCAGCGCGCCCACATAGTCGGCGGCGAAGAGATCGGCGACGGCGCCGCCCGCGTCCTGCCGGTCGACCCGCTGGATCAGCGTCATCAGCAGCGGGATCTCCGCGCCGATGAGGATCCCGATCGCGAGCGAGAACCCCACCAGCGCGTAGCGCGACTCGCCGAGCCAGGCGAATGACGCGTACAGCACCAGGGCCGATGAGCCGCCGACCAGCGCGAGAGCGGCTTCGATCAGTCCGAATCCGACCGCGGCGCGGTTGCATAAACGTTTCGCGAGAAGCGACCCGATCCCCATCGCGAACACCATCACGGACAGCACGACGGAGGCCTGGGTAACCGAGTCACCGATCAAGTAGGAGGCCAGTGCAACCAGTTCGAGCTCGTACACCAGACCGCATGCGGCGCAGATGAAGACCGCGGTCAGCACGAGGAAGCGGCCGGTCCTCGGCCGTACGGGAAGTCGCGCCGCGCCCCCTCGCAGCGACACCTGCTGGTCGATCATGAGGCGAACGCTACGTTACGAATTCGTCGCCACCTGTCACCCACAAGGGTGCAAGTGAGGCACGCCGGAGGCGCGTTGAACGCGCCCCGCACCGCCCCGGCCGGACCCTCGCCCGTTCACAGAACCGGCGTCGGCATCCGCACACCCACCCGGGTCCGGGTCACCACCAGTTGCCCCTCCTGCGGATACGCGTGCCAGGTCCGCCACCGCACCTGACCCTCCGAGAACTGCGCCAGCATCGCCGTGAAGGCATACGGGCTGCCGGGAAACGTCCCCGCAAGGCCGTGCGGATGATCGGTCACCAGCGCGAGCAGCTCCTGCGCGCGCCCCGCGAACGAGCCCTCGGAGAGAGTCTCGACGCGCGCAGCGAACTCGTACTCCCACTCGCCCATGCGCTTGGCGACGCCGAGCGGCAGGGGCGTGCTGCTGCCCGGAATGCAGGCAACGGTCTCGGAACAGGTACCGCGCTCCTCTTCCAGGAGGACCTGGTGCGAGGCACCGAGCAGTCTCATCTGCAGCTTGGCGCACGGGAGTTGGAGGTCGAGGACGGCGAGGGCCGGCAGCGGCTCCCGCCCCAGCGCCCAGGCCAGATCGGCGGCACGAGTATCGGAATAGGCGGTCTGGAGGGTCGTGAGCATGGGTCGGCTCCGCAAATCACGCATGGACACACGGACAGGAGGCGCCCCCGGTGCATCGCACGTGGGGGAAGGGGAACGCCGAATCGACCCGAATGGGGTCCGATGGCTGAATGTTCCCTTCACAGCGAGGGAATCATGAAGTACGCCGTACTCACAGCGTTTTTACCCAACTTGACGTGGTTTCCATCCCCTCGGGGGCAGCACGGTTCACCTGTTCCCGAAGAACCCCAACGAAAAGGTGCCCGGCGGGAGTTCACCCACCGGACACCTCACGGACGCGGCGCCCGCTTCCCGGTCGGCACACCCGGGTCAGCTCCCCCCGCCGCATCCTCCCCCGCCACCGCAGGACGAACTGCTGCTGCCACCGCCGCACGAGTGACCGCCTCCGCACGAGTGACCGCCCCCGCTGTCCCCGCCGCCCCACCAGCCGGAAGCCCCGGCCCCGCCTCCGCCGGAGGCGGACGAGTACCGGCGCCGGCCGCGCCCCGCCGGCACCTTCTTCCTGCCGGCCGCCCTTGCCAGGAGCGCGACCGCACCGCCCATGACCACCAGGACGACCACGATGAAGATGAAAAGCTCCACCGACCTCACATCCTTCTGTCCCCCGAAGCGAGGTCCCCCGCTTCTCACGTGACAGGGGGATTCCCTCGCCCTGCCGCGGCCAAAGCAGACTTGAGCAACTCCAGAGCTTCGGCACAGGATGGCGCCATGACACAGGGACGACCGCTGCTCAACCGCCGCCTCGCCGAGTTCGGCACGACGATCTTCGCGGAGATGTCTGCACTGGCCGCACGGACCGGATCGATCAATCTCGGCCAGGGCTTCCCCGACACCGACGGCCCCGAGGAGATCCGCGAGGCCGCGGTGCGGGCGCTGCGCGCCGGCCACGGCAACCAGTACCCACCGGGCCCCGGCGTGCCCGAGCTGCGCACTGCGATCGCGGAGCACCAGCAACGGCGCTACGGACTGGCGTACGACCCCGACACCGAGGTCCTGGTCACGACGGGCGCCACCGAGGCCATCGCCGCCGCCCTGCTGGCCCTGCTGGAGCCCGGCGACGAGGTCATCGCGCTGGAGCCCTACTACGACTCGTACGCCGCCTGCATCGCCATGGCGGGCGGCACCCGCGTCCCCGTCACCCTTCACCCCCACGAGGGTGCCTACCGGCTCGACCTGGACGAGCTGCGCGCCGCCGTCACCCCGCGCACCCGTCTGATCCTGCTCAACACCCCGCACAACCCGACCGGCACCGTCCTGACGCGCGAAGAGCTGGCCGCCGTCGCCGAGCTCGCGTGCGAGCGCGACCTCCTCGTCGTCACGGACGAGGTCTACGAGCACCTGGTCTTCGAGGGCGAGCACATCCCGCTCGCCTCCTTCCCCGGCATGCGCGAGCGCACGGTCTCCATCAGCAGTGCGGGAAAGACATTTTCGTTCACCGGCTGGAAGGTCGGCTGGATCACGGCGAACCCCGCCCTGGTCACCGCGGTCCGCTCCGCCAAGCAGTTCCTGACGTACGTGTCGGGCGGGCCCCTCCAGTACGCGGTCGCCGAGGCACTGCGCCTGCCCGACAGCTACTTCGACGCACTGCGCGCGGACCTGCGCGCCAAGCGCGACCTGCTGAGCAACGGCCTCGCCGAGGCCGGCTTCGAGGTCTACAAGCCTGCCGGAACATACTTCGTCACCACCGACATCCGGCCGCTCGGCGGTGAACGGGACGGCCTCGCCTTCTGCCGGGCGCTGCCGGAGCGGTGCGGGGTCGTCGCCATCCCGAACGCGGTGTTCTACGACCACCGCGAGCAGGGCGCACCCTTCGTACGCTTCGCCTTCTGCAAGCGTACGGACGTACTCGCCGAAGCGGTCACCCGCCTGAAGAGCATCGGTCCGAGCTGAGACCGCCCGGACGGGAAGAAGCCCCGCCCGGACAGGAAGAAGCCCGGCCCGGCGGCGCGGTCGCGATGACCGCCGCCCCCGGCCGGGCTGTCGCTCCGGCGCCGGATCAGGCCTCCGGGGACTCCTCGCCCTCGGACTTCTCCTCGGCGGACTCCAGGCCCAGGCGCTCCACGAGCCACTTGTCGAACTCGATCGAGGCCCGCACCCAGCTGACCGTCGAGGAGACGAAGTGCTCCAGGCTGACGCCGGTGCCGATGAGCATCTGCGCCTCACCGATCAGCCGGACGGAGGCGGCAGCGCCCTCCTCGCCCTCGTGGGCATGCGTGTAGACCTTGGGCCACAGGGTGCGGCGGTTCCAGTCGTCGATAGCGTCGAGGAGGACGGCGCGCTGGTCGACGGCGTGGGGGCGGTCGTAGAACGTACGGACCGAGAAGACCTGCTGCTCATCCTCGCCGCGGAACATGAAGTACGTGCGGAACTCTTCCCACGGCGCTGCGAGGTCACCCTCGTCATCGACGACGTACTTCAGCTCCATCTGCTCGAGAAGCTGCTTGACGAGGTCCTGGTCAGGGACAACGGGCCCCTCGGGTCCTGCCGCCTGCGGCTCGGGCTGGCCCCCGAAGTTGGGAATCGAGGACGGGTCGATAGACATCGCTGGGTACTCCTGTGGATCGCTCGTGGTTTCCTGCCATCGACCCTAACCGCGATCGGCGGCCAGTAGTCCTACGCCCTCAGGGGAATCGTCCCCGCGCCGCTCCCACGAGCCCGCGACCAGGCAACCGCGACCAGAATCGCGCACAGCGTTCCCAGAAGTCCCGCCCCTCCGATCGTGTCCGAGCACGATCCGGACAGCTCCGCCGCCAGACCGCCGGCCGCGACGCCGATCCCCTGCATGGCGGTCAGCCCCGACCTGGCGAGCCCCAGTACCTGGCCGCGCTGGCCGGCCGGGGTGAGCAGGACGAAGGTGGCTCCGGCGGTGATCTGGTAGGCGGAGCACACTCCCGATGCCATCAGCAGCAGGACGGCCACCCCGACACCGGGGCCCGCCCAGTACACGAGCAGCGGCAGATTCGCGCCGATCGCCAGCGGCCCGAGCAGACGTCGGCGCCAATCGTCCCCGACGCCCGCCCGCCCGAGCAGGGCCGCCCCCAGCACCATTCCCGCCGGGTGCGCCGCGAGCAGGAGCCCCACGGAGGCGCCGCCCCCGCCGGCCTCGTCCGCGAACGGAGCGGCCAGTCCCTCCGGCAGCACGATGAATCCCGCCAGCCATCCCAGGCCGACCAGCGCCCGCAGCCGGGGGTCCGCCCAGATCAGTGCCGCCGCGCTCCCGACCTGGGTGCGCAGCCTCTTCTGCCGCCCGTCGTCGCTCGCGATCGGCCGTGCCTTCACACCGAACCTGATCAGGGTCGCCGAGACCAGGAACGATGCCGCGTTCAGCCCCAGGGAGGTGTGGCTGCCCAGCCACACCACGAGCACACCGCCACCGGCGAAGCCGACCAGCTGCCCGGTCTGGTGGGTGATCAGCATGACCCGCTGGCCACGCTCGTACCTCCGCTCGCCGAGCACGGTCGGCAGCAGAGCGCCCTGCGCGGCGCCGAAGGGCGCCTCGGCCAGCTGCGCCAGCACCAGCAGCGCCGCCAGCAGGGGCAACGGCGTCCCCGGGAGGGCCATCAGCCCGACCAGAACGGCGCGCACCAGGTCGCATCCGACCATGACCGTCCGCCGGGGAAAGCGATCCGCCAGGCCGGACAGCAGCACCCCGGACAGCAGGGCGGGCAAGGTCGTCAGGGCATACGTCGCCGCGGTCCAGCCGGCCGACTCGGTACGTTCGAAGACCAGCAGCGACAGCGCCACACGCGCCAGCTGGTCGCCCAGGACCGACTGAGCATAAGCCGCCCAAAGAGTGCGAAATTCGCTGAGGCGAATTAGGTTGTCACTTTTGCAATCCTTCGGCTCCGTGCTTATCTCATCAGGTATGCGCTCCGTCATGCGCGTACCTTACCGGCTTCCAAATTCCGCATATGCCCCCTCCGACAGATCACGAAAGGTGGTCCGGAGTGTCCTGGTATTGAGCGGAAACCGCTTGGTTGCCTGGCCGTTGACCGGAGTGTGATCGGGATACGGATATGCGCCGGCCTCGCCCGGAGAACACCCGGGGGCAGCGCACTGCGCCTGCCATTCGGCCACGGAATGGACATTTTCGGCTCAATTTGGCGGGCGGCTGCGCAGCGCGGCTCGACTTACTTCTCCAGCCCGCCACCAGGGCGCTTCAACAATCAAGGGTGTCGGATGCACACATCAATGCAAACGATGCTGCACACAAACGTGTCCCCGGCCGGGACGCAGGGTCCTCGGGCCGGGGACACGACACGTGGTCTACCTGACCTTCTCCGAGGTCACGGACCTCACGACCAGACCGTCCCCGGCCCGGTCCACCCGCACGGTGTCGCCGTCCTTGACCTCGCCCGCGAGGATCTCCTTCGCGAGCCGGTCACCGATCGCCGTCTGGATCAGCCGGCGAAGCGGCCGGGCACCGTAGGCCGGGTCGTTGCCCTCCACGGCCAGCCAGGCCAGGGCGTCCGGGGTCACGTCGAGGGTGATCCGGCGGTCGGCCAGCCGGCCCGCGAGGCGGCCGACCTGGAGGCCCGCGATGTGGGCGAGCTCGTCCCCGGACAGGGCGGAGAAGACCACCAGGTCGTCGAGCCGGTTGAGGAACTCCGGCTTGAAGGATGCCCGTACGACATCCATGACCTGCTGCTTCTTCACGTCCGGCTTGGTCAGGGGGTCGACCAGGAACTGGCTGCCGAGGTTCGACGTGAGGATCAGGATGGTGTTACGGAAGTCCACCGTCCTTCCCTGCCCGTCGGTGAGCCGGCCGTCGTCGAGCACCTGCAGCAGGATGTCGAAGACCTCGGGGTGGGCCTTCTCCACCTCGTCGAGCAGGACGACGCTGTACGGGCGGCGGCGGACGGCCTCGGTGAGCTGGCCGCCCTCCTCGTAGCCGACATAGCCGGGCGGGGCGCCGACGAGCCGGGCGACGCTGTGCTTCTCGCCGTACTCGCTCATGTCGATGCGGATCATGGCCCGCTCGTCGTCGAACAGGAAGTCCGCGAGCGCCTTGGCCAGCTCGGTCTTGCCGACCCCGGTCGGGCCGAGGAAGAGGAACGAGCCGGTGGGACGGTCGGGGTCGGCGATCCCGGCGCGGGTGCGGCGTACCGCGTCCGACACGGAGCGCACGGCCTCGGTCTGGCCGATGAGCCGACGGCCGAGCTCGTCCTCCATGCGCAGGAGCTTCTGGGTCTCGCCCTCCAGGAGGCGTCCGGCCGGAATGCCCGTCCACGCCCCGACGACGTCGGCGATGTCGTCCGGTCCGACCTCCTCCTTGACCATGGTGTCCTTGGAGGCCTCCTGCTCGGCCTCCGCCGCTTCGGCCAGCTCGCGCTCCAGGCCGGGGATCTCCCCGTACAGCAGCTTGGACGCGGTGTCGAAGTCGCCGTCGCGCTGGGCGCGTTCGGCCTGGCCGCGCAGTTCGTCCAGGCGCTCCTTCAGCTCGCCGACGCGGTTGAGGCCCTGCTTCTCCTTCTCCCAGCGGGCGGTCAGGCCGCGCAGCTCCTCCTCCTTGTCGGCGAGGTCGCGGCGGAGCTTGTCCAGGCGCTGCTTGGAGCCTGCGTCGGTCTCGTTCTTGAGGGCGAGCTCCTCCATGTGCAGGCGGTCGACGGCTCGCTGGAGCTCGTCGATCTCCAGGGGAGAGGAGTCGATCTCCATGCGGAGGCGGGAGGCGGCCTCGTCGACCAGGTCGATGGCCTTGTCCGGAAGGAAGCGGGAGGTGATGTAGCGGTCGGAGAGAGTCGCGGCTGCCACCAGCGAGGAGTCCGCGATCTGGACCTTGTGGTGCGCCTCGTACCTGCCCTTGAGGCCACGCAGGATCGCGATCGTGTCCTCGACGGACGGCTCGGCCACCAGGACCTGCTGGAAGCGGCGCTCCAGCGCGGGGTCCTTCTCGATACGCTCGCGGTACTCGTCCAGCGTGGTGGCACCGACCATACGGAGCTCACCGCGGGCGAGCATCGGCTTGAGCATGTTGCCCGCGTCCATCGCGGAGTCGCCGCCGGCGCCCGCGCCGACGACGGTGTGCAGCTCGTCGATGAACGTGACGATCTGGCCGTCGCTCTCCTTGATCTCGGAGAGGACGGTCTTGAGGCGCTCCTCGAACTCGCCGCGGTACTTGGCACCCGCGACCATCGCGCCGAGGTCGAGGGAGACGAGCCGCTTGTTCTTCAGCGATTCGGGGACGTCCCCCTTGACGATCCGCTGGGCAAGCCCTTCGACGACGGCGGTCTTGCCGACGCCCGGCTCCCCGATGAGCACGGGGTTGTTCTTCGTACGGCGGGACAGGACCTGGACGACGCGGCGGATCTCCTGGTCACGTCCGATGACGGGGTCGAGCTTGCCCTCGCGCGCGGCGGCCGTGAAGTCGGTGCCGAACTTCTCCAGGGCCTTGTACTGGCCCTCCGGGTCGGGTGTGGTCACCCGGCGCCCTCCCCTGCTCTTCTCGAATGCGTCCAGCAGCTTCTTCGCACTGGCTCCCTGCCGAGTGAGGATCTCACCGGCGCGGCCGCCCTCGGCGGCGATACCGATCAGCAGGTGCTCGGTGGAAAGGTAGTCGTCACCGAGTTCCTTCGCCCGCTGTGCGGCGTCGGAGATGACGGCGAGCAGCTCACGGTTGGGCTGCGGCGGGGCGACGGTGGATCCGGTGACGCTGGGCTGTGCGCCGAGGAGCTGTTCCGTCTCGGCACGCACGGCCACCTGGTCGGCGTCGGCCGCGGCCAGCAGGTCGGTGATGTTCGCGTTGTCCTCGCCCGCGAGCAGTGCAAGCAGCAGATGCCCGGGGGTGAGGTCGGGGTGCCCCTCCTTGACGGCCCTGCTGGTGGCCGCGTTGAGGGCGTCCCGGCTCCTGTTGGTCAGCTCGGCGTCCACGGGCGCTGTCTCCTCCCTGGTACGGGTGTTTCTCGGCTTCACGGAAGTTTGACTCGAATAACGGGTACAAAGTTGAGTCTATTCCACTCAAGCTTGACCGGGTGCGAGCGTCGGGGCCCGTCTCTCTAGGCTGACCCCATGCCTGATGTACGCAACCCCGGACCCGATTACCTGGCCTTCTGGCGGGAGCGCCATGTGTGCACCCTGACGACGCTCCGCCCGGACGGCACCCCGCACGTGGTGCCGGTCGGCGTGACGTACGACCCGCAGACGCGACTGGCACGTGTCATCACCAACAAGAACAGCCGGAAGGTCGCCCACATCCTGGCGGCCGGCCCGCAGGGCGCACGGGTCGCGGTCTGCCAGATGCAGGGACGCCGCTGGGCGACCCTGGAAGGCCTCGCGGCGGTCCGTACGGAGCCCGGGCAGGTGGAGGACGCGGTACGCCGCTACGCGGAGCGGTACGAGCGCACCCCGGCGCACAACCCCGACAGGGTCGTCATCGAGATCGCCGTGGACCGGGCGCTCGGCAGGGGCTGAGAAATCCACCCGGACAGCACAACGGCGCCATCGTGTTCAGGTCACGATGGCGCCGTTGTGTGGGGGAAGCGCCTGAACGACATGGAACGACGGGGGAATCGTTCAGGCACTGCGGGGGGTGGCGGAGATGGCTTCTTGTTCGAACAGCTCGTGGTCCCGCTGATCGAGATTGACGAAAATCATGCCGTACCTCACGGCACAGCGAACCGGCTGCGGCGCTCCGCGCGGCCGGCGAAGACAGCGATAGGCGCGGACGTCGTCGTCCGTTTCCATCACCACGACGATCGGCTCTCCGAACAGGGTGACCATCAACGAATCGCCACGGCCGGTGAGCGCCGTGAGCAGATCGATGAAGTGCCACCCTGACCGGTAGGCCGTGGCCATTTCACGTCGGAACGTGCGGTCGTCCGGAGGGGTGGTCATGCGCCGGTAAGGGTCGGAGCGGACCAGGCGATGTCACCGGGCGCAGGCGCGGCCGGAACACCCCAGGCGATGTCACCCGGAGCCGGCGCGGCCTCGACGCTCCAGGCGATGTCACCCGGTGCGGACGCAGCCGGAACACCCCAGGCGATGTCACCCGGAGCCGGCGCGGCCTCGACGCTCCAGGCAATGTCACCCGGTGCTGCGGCAGCCTCCCCGCCCCATGCGATGTCGCCTCCGCCCGCCAGTCCAATGCCCAAGGCTGCAACGAACGAGGCGGCAAGCGCCGAGCGAAGCATTCGCTTATACATAGTCGGCTTCGTCCTCACTTGTGGTTTCTTCTCCCCCGCACTTAAGACGATGTCTCACCCAGGCACTCGAACACCACTGAGTCGATGCATCATGTTCCTGCATGTTCAGGAACCTGGGGGGTGGAGATATGACCACAAGCTACACAAAGCCGACACATCCTCACGGGATCACCGAACTATGCGAAGAGGGAGGGCGCTTGTACGCCAGCGCTTTGCGCTCCGGGCGCATCGCCCGCACCGAGGTGGCGTCCGCTCCGTGCCTGATCGACTTCGCCCTGCTGCACCCCGACCCCGACGACGCGGACTGGCTCCGCCCCGTGCCCCCGTCCGCCGCGCTGGCCAAGCACCTGCACCCGCTCGAACGCGAGATCCTGGAACGCCGTCGTCGCTCCGTCCTGCTCACGGAGTCCTTCGAGCCCTACATGGACATCAGCGCCCAGGACCCGCCGACCACCCACGCCATCACCGTCCTCGAAGGCGCCCACCGGATCAACGCGGCGCTGGACCTCGCCACGGCCGAGTGCCGGACCGAAGTCCTGACCGTCCAGCCGGGGGGCGGCCGGAGCGAAGACCGCCTCATCGAGGCCCTGGAGCGGGGCCTGTCCGTCGTGGACCGCGGCGTACGTATCCGCACGCTCTACCAGCACACCGTGCGGCACAGCCCCAGCACACTGGCGTACGCCGAACGCATCGCGGACGAGAACGTGGAAATCCGCACGCTCGAGGAACTCATAGAGCGCCTGATCATCTTCGACCGCACGGTCGCATTCATCCCCGCCACGAACGACCGTCAAGTCGCTCTGGAACTGCGGCATACGGGGCTGATCGAGTACCTCGTCAAAGTCTTCGAACAACTCTGGACCCGAGCAGCTCCTCTGCTGGAGGAAGTCAAGTACAACCCGACATCCCTCGGCATCAGCGGAGTTCAGCATTCGATAGCCCAACTCCTCGTCGAGGGACACGTCGACGACTCAATTGCCCGTCGTCTCGGCATGAATGTCCGCACCTGCCGCGCACATGTGGCCAAACTGAACGCCGCTCTCGGCAGCAACAGTCGCGCCCAACTCGGCTATCTGATCGCGCAGTCAGGGATCCTGGATCAGGAGTGACCTCGATTCGTCCGGCGGGTGCGGCCGCGCCGGGGGAGGATCCCGACCACACCCCGAGTGCCCCGGAGGAGTCGCTCGCTCCTCCGGCACGACCACGATTCCCCCAGAGTTAGGCTTCCGCCACCGTCATCTTGTTGCAGTGCAAAAAAATGAGGGACCCAAATCGACGCGGAAAAGGCAAAACCGACCCATTCCCATGGGAATCGAGAGCTGTGCGACCCGGCGATACGGCTGTACGAGGAGGCGCTGCACGCGGGACGCCTCCCCCGCGCCGACCTGGACTCCGCCCCGTGCCTGCTGGAGATGGGCCTCGTCCAGCCCGACCCGGGCGACGACGCGTGGCTTCGACCGGTCCCGCCGTCCGCCGCTCTGGCCCACCTGCTGCAGCCCATCACCAGGGAGATAGACGAGCGGATACGGCTGACCGCCGCGCTGTCCGGGGCCCTGGCGCCGCTGATGGCCGTCGCCGATGAAGACCCCAACCACGCGATCACCGTGCTCGAAGGCCGGTCGCTGATTATTTCCGTGCTCCGGGAGGCTTCCACCCATGCCAAGGAGGAGGTCCTGACGGTGCAGCCAGGAGGCAACCGGCTCGCGCACAACATGCGGCAGGGGCTGGAGAACGCCCGTTCCGCGATCGCCTCAGGAGCCCGTCTCCGGCATCTCTACCAGCACCCGGCACGCTACAGCCCCGGGCTCAAGGACTATCTGGCGGAGATACCGTCCGACCGCCTCCAGGTGCGGACCGTCGAGCAGACCGTCGACCGGCTCATCATCTTCGACCGCGCCGTGGCCTACATCCCTGCCACTCCCACGCGGGAGACCGCCCTGGAAATCCGCCATCCTGCCCTCGTCGCCTACCTCACCCAGGTCTACGAGGTCCTCTGGGCGCAGGCCACCCCCCTCGCCCAGCAGCTGCCGGCGACCGTCCCCGGCACCCCCGTCACCGCCGTCCAGCAGAGCGTCGCCCGGCTGCTGGCCGAGGGCCACGTCGACGACGTGGTGGCCCGCAAGCTGGGCATCAGCGTCCGCACCTGCCGCTCCCACATCTCCAAACTCATGCAGACGCTCGACGCCACCAGCCGGACCCACCTCGGGGCGCTCATCGTCCGGTCCGGCATCGCGGAGGCCGGCACCGGGACAGCGCAGAGGCCCGCCCCCGGGTCATGAACTCCGAAGGGCGGGCCTCTGCAGCCAATTTCAGTCCTTCGGCCTCTTGGGCCGCCAGACGACCAGCGCACTGGTCTGCTGCACATCCTGGTACGGCACCAGGTCACGCCGGTACGAGGCATGCACCTGGGCCTCGCGCTGCTGCATGGCCACGGCCGCGCCGTCCACCGCCGCCGAGAGCTCGGCGACGCGCTGCTGGAGCGCTGCGACCTGGTTCTCCAGCTCGATGATGCGCTTGATGCCCGCCAGGTTGATGCCCTCGTCCTGCGACAGCTGCTGCACCGTGCGCAGCAGCTCGATGTCGCGGGCCGAGTAGCGCCGGCCGCGTCCGGCCGTGCGGTCCGGCGAGACCAGGCCGAGGCGGTCGTACTGGCGCAGCGTCTGCGGATGCAGGCCCGAGAGCTGGGCCGCGATCGAGATCACGTACACCGGTGATTCATCGGTCAGCTGGTACGGATTGCGTCGACGGCCGTCCATCTCAAGCTCCCTTCGCAGCCTGGAACAGCTCCGCCCGCGGGTCCTCCCCCGCGGTCGCCTTCCGGTAGGCCTCCAGCGCTTCCTGCGCCTCTGCGCCGAGGTCCTTGGGCACGGACACCTCGACGGTGACCAGGAGGTCGCCACGGGTGCCGTCCTTGCGCACGGCGCCCTTGCCGCGGGCCCGCATCGTACGCCCGTTGGGTGTTCCGGGCGGGAGTTTCAGGGTGACCGGAGGTCCGCCGAGCGTGGGGACCTTCACCTCGCCACCGAGTGCTGCCTCCGCGAAGGTGACGGGCACCGTGACGGTGAGGTTGTCACCCTTGCGGCCGAAGACCGGGTGGGCGTCGACGTGGACGACGACGTACAGGTCGCCGGCCGGACCGCCGCGCTCGCCCGGGCTGCCCTTGCCGCGCAGACGGATCCGCTGGCCGTCCAGCACGCCCGCCGGGATCCGCACCTGCATGGTGCGGGCGGACTTCGCCCGGCCGCTGCCCTTGCAGACCTCGCAGGGGTCCTGGGCGATGAGGCCCCGGCCCTTGCAGTCCACACAGGGATCGGTGAGCGAGAAACCGCCGCCGCTGCCGCGTGACACCTGACCGGTGCCGACACAGGTCGGGCAGACCCTCGGGGTGCCGTTCCTGTCGCCGGTGCCCGAGCATGCCTTGCAGGGCGCCTGGCTGGACATCCGCAGCGGGACCGTGGCCCCGTCGACCGCCTCGGTGAAGCTGAGCGTCACCTCGGACTCGATGTCCTGGCCCCGGCGCGGCTGCACGCGGGTGCCCGCACCGCCCCGGTTGAACAGTCCGCCGAAGACGTCGCCCAGGCCGCCGCCACCGCCGAACCCGCCGGCACCGCCGCCCTGGCCACCGCCCGGTGCGCCCCCGAAGAGGTCGCCCAGGTCGAAGTTGAAGTTGCCGCCCGCACCGCCGGGACCCGCCCGGAAGCCTCCGTTGCCGAAGAGGGCGCGCGCCTCGTCGTACTCCTTGCGCTTCTTGGGGTCACCGAGGATGTCGTTCGCCTCGGAGATCTCCTTGAAGCGCTCCTCCGCCTTCGCGTCGCCCTTGTTGGCGTCCGGGTGGAACTCGCGGGCGAGCTTCCGGTACGCCTTCTTGACCTCGGCGTCGGTGGCGTCCTTGGGGACGCCGAGGACCTTGTAGTAGTCCTTCTCGACGAAGTCCTTCGTGCTCATCGACGTCCCTCCTTCCGGACGATCGGCCGTGGGGGGGGGGCGGGGGGCGCCGCCCCCCCCCCCCCCGGCGGCCCCCACACGAAGGGCGAGGTGGGGGGGAAAGAGGAGGAGC